>NZ_CAUTUT010000005.1:0-131839 GCF_963541955.1 Hoylesella pleuritidis
GAGCAACTGACTCTTAATCAGTGGGTCTAGGGTTCGAGTCCCTAAGGGCGCACAATGAGGCTAACCAAATATCGGTTAGCCTTTTTTCTTCATTAGACTGTGGCACAGAGTTTGCTTTTTGTCTCGGGAAGAGTTACAAAGTAGATAATAACGAACAATTAAAGAAAGGTAAGAGGATAAATATATGACGAGTCAGTTTTCACCTAAGGTGTCAGAAATACTTGCTTTCAGCAGGGAAGAAGCTGCGCGGCTGGCCAGCCGTTCGGTTGGTCCGGAGCATCTTTTGCTCGGTATTATCCGCGAAAAAGACAGTCCGATAACCGAGCTTTTCATTCGGATGGATATTGATCTCAAATCTGTCAAGACTGAACTTGAAAATAAGGTGAGAGAAGATGAGGTCAGTGAGGTTATCAATACCTCTGAACTCGTATTGAATGAGAAAGCAAGTAACATTCTGAAACTTGCTGTTTTGGAGGCACGGATACAGCATACCCAATTGGTGGATGTGCAACATTTGTTGCTTGCTATCCTTCACGATCAAGTTAATAATGGTGCAAAAGAAGTCTTGGAGTTCAATAATATGACATACGAAAACGCTTTAGCAGTTCTCCAAAAAGAAGTAAGTCCGACGCAAGATGGCATCGGACTACCTGACGAAGACGAAGAAGAGTTTGAAGAAAGCAGGACGACAGGCAGTGGGAATCAGTCTACCGGGAGTCACTCTACAACTCAAACGCATAAGTCTAATGCCAAGACACCGGTACTTGACAATTTTTCGACGGATTTGACACAAGCTGCCGTAGAGGGAAAACTTGATCCTGTGGTAGGCCGCGAGAAAGAAATACAGCGCGTAACAGAGATATTGTGTCGCCGAAAGAAGAATAACCCGATATTGATTGGTGAACCCGGCGTGGGTAAAAGTGCTATTGTTGAAGGTTTGGCACAGCTCATTGCCAAGCATCATACATCTCCGGTGCTCTATAACAAACGATTGGTAAGTTTAGATATGACGGGTATTGTGGCTGGAACAAAATACCGCGGACAGTTCGAAGAGCGTATTCGGGCATTAATTAAAGAGATTGAACAGAACCCTGATATCATTGTTTTTATTGACGAAATCCACACATTGATCGGTGCAGGAAGTACACCTGGCAGTATGGATGCAGCCAATATTATGAAGCCGGCATTAGCGCGCGGTACGATTCAGTGTATCGGTGCCACTACGCTTGATGAATATCGCAACAGTATTGAGAAAGATGGCGCCTTGGAAAGACGTTTTCAGAAGGTACTCATTGAGCCTACAACAGCCGATGAGACATTGCAAATCCTTGTGAATATTAAAGACAGATATGAGTATCACCACCACGTAAGCTACACTGATGAAGCGTTGAAAGCGTGTGTCAAGTTGACAGAACGCTATATTACTGACCGTTCTTTTCCCGACAAAGCGATAGATGCGATGGACGAAGTTGGTGCACGCATCCATCTACAACACGCAGAAGTACCGCAGACGATTGTCGATAAAGAGAAAGAAATAGAGCATATCAAGCAGAAGAAACAGGCTGCTGTCAAGAATCAAAACTTCGAATTGGCTGCTGGTTATCGGGATACGCAGACGCAGTTAGAACAGGAATTGGAAGAGTTAAACCGTCAATGGACCAGCGGAGAAAGTGAGACTCGTGAGACTGTAACGGATAAAGATGTTGCGGATGTGGTCTCAATGATGACTGGTGTGCCTGTCCAACGAATGGCAGAAGCCGAGGGGGTGCGTCTGAAAGGAATGGCTACAGAGCTTAAACGGTCGGTGATTGCACAGGATACGGCTATTGACAAGATGGTGAAAGCCATTCAACGTAATCGCGTCGGACTCAAAGATCCCAACCATCCGATAGGTGTTTTTATGTTCTTGGGTCCCACCGGCGTGGGCAAAACTTATTTAGCCAAAAAGTTGGCAGAGTTTATGTTCGGAAGTACTGATGCCTTAATACGTATTGATATGAGCGAATACACAGAGAGTTTCAATGTTTCTCGGCTTGTGGGAGCACCTCCGGGGTATGTCGGATATGAAGAAGGAGGACAGTTGACAGAGAAAGTTCGTCGGCATCCTTACTCCATCGTGTTGCTTGATGAGATTGAGAAAGCTCACGGCAATGTATTCAATCTCTTGCTGCAAGTGCTGGATGAGGGCCGTTTGACGGATGGGAACGGTCGCTTCGTAGACTTTCGTAACACTGTGATTATTATGACTTCTAATGCGGGAACGCGCCAGTTGAAGGATTTCGGACGTGGAGTCGGTTTCAATGCAAGCGGTAAATTAGGTTTGAGTATTGATGAGAAAGACAAAGAGTATGCCCGTTCCATCATTCAAAAAAGCCTTAGCAAGCAGTTTGCACCTGAGTTTTTGAATCGACTTGACGAGATAATAACTTTCGATCAGCTTGATCTCGATGCTATTAAACAAATTATTGACATTGAGCTAAAAGGTTTGTTCAAACGCGTTGGGGATATGGGCTATCAGCTGAAAATAACGAATGAGGCCAAAGAATTTGTCGCAACAAAAGGTTATGATGTGCAATTCGGTGCGCGTCCGTTGAAGCGGGCCATTCAGAATTACATCGAAGACGGACTCTGCGAGATTATTCTTTCGGATAAAGAAAAGTCTGGTGAGACGATTACTATCAGTAAAAAGAAAGGTAAAGACGAACTGATTTTCAAATAAATTGTATTGAATTGTGGAAATAATGATACCGGATGAGCTTGTCACGGGACGAGACATCCGGTATTTTTTATGATTATAAATCTTACAGAATGACATTCTGTGATATAAAAATAGATTGTTTAGACATTTTTATAAAAGAATAATTGTGTTGTCGAGAAAAAAGATTTAATATTGCAATTCTATTTAGAATTTAGACGAATTCTCATCTTTTCTTGTCGGTTAAGATATTATTTGTCTGTTCAATATGATCAGAAGATGAAGAAGTTTTATTTGATACTATTGATTGTTGTAGCTTGTTTGCAATTGCAGGCTAAGTCAATGAGAGAAATGTGGCTGACAATGCCCGATTCCATTGTGCCGTATTTGAATAAGAATCTGCGACTTGAGCTTGTAGATTATATGGATATGAAGGTCAAGTCTGAGGTAAAGAATCTTTTGAGAGGGATAACCGTTATGGATACATTGACTGCTAATTATGCTTCACTTACAATAAATGAAACTTTGAAAATGCAGTTGCGTTTATTGCCGATAACAAACGGAGATACTATTCTCTGTATGGTCAGGACTTTCAATGGACCTTTGCCGGAAAGTGAGATTGCATTTTTTACTTCTCGTTGGTACCGGCTTGAATACCCCTCTATTGATTTGCAATCTTTTGTTTCATCATTAGTTGTAAAACCGGATACAATGTCCCAACATCGGTTCAATGAGCTCAAGAATAAGATAGAGGCTGTAATGGTAGAAGCATCACTCTCGGATAAAGACGATGAATTGACGATTCGGCCTACTGTTCCGTTATTGGCACGTGGTGAAAAAAAGACTGTTGACACAATACTTATGCAAAGAAAACTTAAATGGAATGGTCGGACTTATAACTAATGTTATATGTTTGCACATTTCTTATATATACTCTTGCAAGTACAAATAAAATAATTAACTTTGTAACGTGTTTTTCATGGTATTAGATTATTAAGGTTAAGAAAGATTGGTTGTCGTGAGACAATCAATTTTTTTATGCTCTTTTCCGAACAGTTATATTCCTCTTGATATACAGATTCAATATAGACGTCTTTGAATGAAGCTGTGCTGCTATTTTCATTACATTTCGGTTGCTATACGAAAAACATCTATTCATCGTACGATTAATTATTAATGACACGACGTTTAACTGCTTTTCGGAACGTGAAAAGCCACAAATTGCAAGATACCTCATAACTCTCTGATAATCAAAAAGCCCAAGACTGAATGTGATTCGAATCTCGGGCTTTTTCTGTCTGTCAATTTATGACACGTGGTAAATATTGAAGTGATTTATTTGGAAGCTTCTTTCATTACACCTTCTATATATAGGCGAGTCATTTCGGGTACACCATTGGTGCGCACCGTAATGCTCTTTTTGAAATGTCCGGGGAACTTCCCTTTACCGTTATAGGTCACTTTGATCTGTCCTTTTTGTCCCGGTTTGATGGGTTCTTTAGTATAAGAGGGGACTGCACACCCGCAACTGGCTACGGCTTGATTGATAATCAACGGCGCCTGTCCTACATTCGTGAATGTGAACACTGCTTCTTGTACGGGATTGCTTTCACTGAATGTACCGAGATCAATGCTCACTTTATCAAACTTAATCTCTGCTTGCTGTTGTGCTGCAGCGTATGTCAGGCACGCGAACAGCATCAATGTTATACTTAATACCTTTTTCATCTCTTCTTGAATTTATATGAACTCAATGGCAAAGTTACGAAAAAGCCAATAGGACGATATTAAAATAAGGTGGAAATTGACACAAAAGTAATATTTATTAGCTAATTTTTAAATCTATTAATAATATGTGTGAGTGGTTGGATTCACTTAGTTTAAGAGGATGATATGTGATAAATCAAAGTTTTGTTATAAAATATCAAAGTTTTGTTGTACTTTTGCACGACAGATGAAATAAAGTAAAAGAAGATGTATAGAACGAATACTTGCGGCGATTTGCGCTTGGCCAATGCCGGTAAAAAGGTAACATTGGCAGGATGGGTGCAGCGTGTGAGGAAGATGGGTGGGATGACTTTCGTCGATCTTCGCGACCGATACGGTATCACTCAGTTGGTTTTCAATGAGGCAGATAATAAAGAACTCTGCGATAAAGCCAATCGGCTGGGGCGTGAATATTGTATTCAAGTGAAAGGCGAAGTAGGTGAACGGCAGAGTAAAAATAAGAATATCCCGACGGGAGAAATCGAGATACTGGTTTGCGAACTGATCCTTTTAAGTAACAGTTTAACACCTCCTTTTACAATAGAAGACAATACAGACGGTGGCGATGACATCCGGATGAAGTTCCGTTACTTAGACCTGCGCCGTCCTTCTGTGCGTAAAAATCTTGAATTACGCCATCGAATGACCATTCTGATACGCAATTTCTTGGATGCACAGAACTTTATTGAGGTAGAGACTCCGATACTAATAGGCAGCACTCCGGAAGGTGCGCGTGACTTCGTAGTGCCTTCTCGTATGAATCCTGGCCAGTTTTATGCGCTTCCACAGAGCCCTCAGACCTTGAAACAGTTGCTGATGGTAGCGGGATTCGACCGCTATTTCCAGATAGCCAAGTGTTTCCGCGATGAGGATTTACGGGCCGATCGTCAGCCGGAATTTACTCAGATCGACTGTGAAATGTCGTTTGTTGATCAAGATGATGTGATTGAGCTTTTCGAGGCTATGGCTCGCCATCTCTTCAAAGAGGTGCGCGGTGTGGAACTTCCGGCTAAACTTCAGCAGATGACTTGGCATGAGGCGATGCGCCGTTTCGGTAGTGATAAACCCGATTTACGCTTTGGAATGGAGTTCATTGAGCTGATGGATGAGTTGAAAGAGACCGGAGATTTCGGTGTATTTAATACTGCCGAGTATATCGGAGGTATTTGTGTGCCGGGATGTGCAGATTATTCGAGAAAGCAACTTGATGAACTGGCCGAGTTTGTTAAGCGTCCGCAGATAGGTGCCAAGGGCTTGGTTTATATCAAATATAACGCGGATGGAACGGTGAAAAGCAGTGTCGATAAGTTTTATTCACCCGAAATAATGGCACGGGTTAAGGCAAAGATGGGAGCTAAAGATGGCGATCTTGTCTTGATTTTGAGCGGAGACAGGATTAATAAAACGCGCACTCAGCTTTGTGCTCTTCGTTTGGAAATGGGCGATCGGTTAGGTTTGCGTGATAAAAACAAGTTTGAATGCCTTTGGATTGTCGATTTCCCGCTCTTTGAATGGAGCGATGAAGAGCAGCGTTTGATGGCCACCCATCATCCGTTCACAATGCCGAATCCCGAAGATATACCGTTGCTTGACGAACATCCCGAGCAGGTTCGTGCCAAGGCTTACGACTTTGTATGCAATGGGATAGAAGTAGGCGGCGGCAGTTTGCGTATTTACGACGGGCAGCTGCAAGAGAAAATGTTCCGTATTTTGGGCTTTACCGAGGAACGCGCAATGGCACAATTCGGTTTTCTCATCAACGCTTTCAAGTACGGAGCACCGCCTCACGCTGGCGTGGCATTTGGTCTTGACAGGTTTGTTTCGATTATGGCTGGTCTCGATTCTATTCGAGATTGCATTGCATTTCCTAAAAATAACAGCGGACGTGATGTGATGTTAGATGCTCCCTCGCTGATAGACAAGAAACAATTAGATGAGTTGCAGATCCGTGTTGATTTAAGTCAAGAAAACTAAATATAGCTATCTGAAAAATTGCTTGATGCTGTTTTTCTTTGATAAAGAAGAGGTTAAGCAGAAAGAAAGTCGTAATTTTGCAACAGAATATAAAGAACCGTGATCCAATCAAAGTGAAAGCGGATAATTTTAGTTTATATTATTATGGCAGAAAAGAAAGCAACGACGAAGAAAGCCGTAGCAACTAAGACAGAGACAACTAAGAAAACTGTGACGAAGAAAGCTTCGGAAAAAAAAGTAGAAGTGCTGATCAATGCAGAGAGTGTCGGTTTCAGAGCTGGTGACGTGTATCAAGCACTGGCAACAGCAGCCAAAGCATTGACGGTAGCTGAAATTGCAAAGGCTGCAAAAATCACAGCAGAGGAAGTTCTTCTTGGTATGGGATGGCTCTTCAAAGAGGGAAAAATTAAAAATGAGGCCAGTAAGATCGTCCTTGCTTAAATAGGAATTCTGAAAAGAGCCGCAGACATTGAGCCTGCGGCTTTTTTATTTATGCAATACAAAAGAGAAATTATTCGTGTGCTTACCGAAGCTGGTGAGGATGGACTTTCTGTTCAGAAGATTGCCTATCACGTGTTCAATTCTTGTAATTCTCTGTTTCGTACCGTGAGTTATAACGAGATTTATCGTTTGGTAGCAACTTATTTAGTCAATAATTCCAAGAATCGGGAGTCAGTGATAGCGCGGACTGATAGGCGGGGAGTCTATCGTTTGAATCTTGAATCAAGAGAAACACGGCAGTTAATGCTTCAATTCGTAGATGAATCAACGGCTAACGAAAATGGAGATAATGTTTTCGAGGATGATCTGTCATTACCTTTGTTTTGAACAAAACTTACTTTTTGTTTTGTCATTTGCTTTATTTAAATTATCTTTGCAATACAAACATTTGAAACACAAGGTTTATGGCGCAGAGCAACAATCATTTGGTTATTATGGCAGGAGGTGTGGGAAGTCGCTTCTGGCCGATGAGTACCGTTGAGAATCCGAAGCAGTTCATCGATGTTTTAGGGGTAGGCCGGACTTTACTTCAACTTACTTTCGACCGGTTTTCGGGAGTTTGTGTTCCCGAAAACGTGTGGGTGGTTACGAACAAGATGTATTTTGACATCGTTAAAAAGCAATTGCCCGAGATTCCTGTGGATCATATCTTGACCGAACCGTGTCGGCGGAATACGGCTCCGTGTATTGCCTACGTCAGTTGGCGTATCAAGGCACAAGATCCCAAGGCGAATGTCGTGGTTAGTCCGAGTGATCACATTATTACGGACCCTGTTGGGTTTCGACGTGTGGTGACGATGTGTCTGCAATTTGCAGGTGAAACCGACGCTATTCTTACGTTGGGAATGAAACCGACACGTCCGGAGACAGGTTATGGATATATTCAGGCAGATATGACAACGACCTCTGCTCGTAACAAAGAGATTTATCGCGTAGATTCATTCCGCGAAAAGCCCGACTTGCAGACTGCTCAGGCGTATATCAGCAACAGTAATTACTTTTGGAATGCGGGCATTTTCATTTGGAGTGTCAGTACGATTGTTAACGCGTTTCGGGTGTATCAGCCCGCCATCAGTAAGATTTTTGAGAGTATGCTTGACGTTTATGCTACCGATAAAGAGCAGGCTTTGATTGACGAACGTTATCCGGAGTGTGAGAACATTTCGGTGGATTATGCCATAATGGAGAAAGCCGAGGAGATCTTTGTGTGTCCGGCTGATTTCGGGTGGAGCGATCTCGGTACGTGGGGGAGTCTGTTAGCACAAACCAAACACGATCTTTATGGCAATAGTTGTATCGGGAGTAACATTACGATGTTCGATTCGCATAATTGCATTGTGCATACGACTCAAGAAAAGCGAGTTGTTATTCAGGGTTTGGATGATTGTATTGTGGCAGAGTACGATGATGCTTTACTGATTTGTAAATTATCGGAAGAGCAGCGTATCAAACAATTTACAGAAGAGAAATAAATTATTTTGAGAGTTTATGAAGATAGCATTGATTACAGGAATAACGGGCCAGGACGGTTCTTACCTGGCCGAGTTTTTAATTGAAAAAGGTTACGAGGTGCATGGACTTTTGCGTCGTTCGTCGTCGTTTAATACAGGGCGCATCGAACACTTGTATTTGGACGAGTGGGTGCGGGATATGAAGAAACAGCGTCTGGTTAATCTGCATTGGGCCGATATGACAGACTCTTCTTCGCTCATTCGGATTATTCGTGAAGTAAAACCCACTGAAATTTATAACTTGGCAGCACAGAGCCACGTGAAAGTGTCGTTTGATGTGCCCGAATATACAGCTGAGACAGATGCTGTGGGCGCCTTGCGATTATTGGAAGCCGTACGTATTTGCGGACTCGATAAAACCTGTCGAATTTACCAGGCATCGACATCCGAGCTCTACGGAAAAGTGCAGGAAGTGCCGCAGCGTGAGACAACACCTTTCTATCCACGGTCGCCTTATTCTGTAGCAAAGCTGTATGGATTTTGGATTGTGAAGAATTATCGTGAGAGCTATAATATGTATTGTTGCAACGGAATTTTGTTTAACCACGAAAGCGAGCGGCGTGGAGAGAATTTTGTTACGCGTAAGATCACTTTGGCAGCCTGCCGAATTGCATTGGGATATCAAGATAAGTTGTATCTTGGGAATATGGATGCGCGGCGTGACTGGGGATATGCCAAAGATTACGTAGAATGTATGTGGTTGATTCTGCAACAGCCTAAGCCCGATGACTTTGTCATTGCAACGGGCGAGATGCATACTGTGCGTGAATTTTGTACGTTGGCTTTCCGTGAAGCCGGTATTGAACTGCGTTGGGAAGGTCGGGGTGTAGAAGAAAAAGGAATTGATATAGCCACGGGTAAAGTGCTTGTAGAAGTAGATCCGAAATATTTCCGGCCGTGCGAAGTAGAGCAATTGCTTGGCGATCCTACCAAAGCGCGCAAACAATTGGGTTGGAATCCCACCAAAACTTCTTTTACAGAACTGGTACGTCTGATGGTTGCACACGATATGAAATTTGTTGAGAAGTTGTATCTCAAAACTCAATTGCCGGAGTAACGTGTTATGTTGAATAAAGATTCGAAAATATATGTCGCTGGTCATTGCGGATTAGTGGGGACAGCGATTTGGAATAATCTTCTTGACCGCGGTTACCAAAATCTGATAGGGCGCACGCACAGCGAACTGGATTTAACCGATCAACAGGCTGTGCGCCATTTTTTTGATGAGCAGCGGCCTGATGCTGTAGTTCTGGCTGCAGCTTTTGTCGGTGGAATTATGGCTAATTCGCTTTATCGTGCCGACTTCATTATGCAGAATATGAAGATGCAGTGCAATGTTATCAGCGAGAGTTTCACCCACAATGTGCAGAAACTGCTCTTCCTGGGTTCTACCTGCATCTATCCGAAAACAGCTCCCCAACCAATGCGCGAAGACGCATTGCTTACTTCGCCACTTGAATACACCAACGAAGAATATGCCATTGCCAAAATAGCTGGGTTGAAAATGTGTGAGAGCTATAATCTTCAATATGGTACCAACTATGTAGCAGTGATGCCGACCAATCTTTACGGCCCCAATGACAATTTTCATCTGGAAAACAGTCATGTCATGCCAGCGATGATGCGTAAAATATATCTGGCTCATCTCATAGGTAAGGGCGACTGGCAGTCGGTTTCAGCAGATCTGAACAAGCGTCCCGTAGGGGGTATTACGGGACAGCATTCACGACAGCAGATACTCAATGTGTTAGCCCGTTACGGCATCTACGACAACAAGGTAATACTGTGGGGAACGGGCAATCCTCTGCGCGAGTTTCTTTGGAGCGAGGATATGGCCGACGCCAGTGTCCATATTCTGCTTAATGTCGATTTTAAAGACATCATCGGTATTGAGAAATATTCTTCTGTGTTTTACGGCCAGAAGACCGATGGGGTAGTAGATCGTAACTCTTCGGCAGGCCGTGGTGGTGCAATTCCTTCATTAGGTGAGATTCGCAATTGCCACATCAATGTCGGTACTGGTGTAGAGGTCACCATTCGTGAGCTGGCCGATTTGGTAGCTCAGACCATAGGTTTCAGCGGAAATATCGAATTTGATGCCAGTAAGCCCGATGGTACACCACGTAAGCTCATTGATGTAGACAAGCTTCATCGGTTGGGGTGGCGTCATCGTGTAGAGATCAAAGACGGTGTACACCGCCTGTTTGATTGGTATCGTGCAAGTCTATAATATGGAACGAAATAAGAATGCTTTTCGTATTTACTCTTATTCCGATAACTTAGGAATTAAATTCTTGTTTTAAAAAGCGTGGGGTAAAGCCATCTTTGCTATGTGCCACTTTGGTAGGCGTACCAGTAGAGAGAACTTTACCACCACCTCGACCACCTTCTGGTCCCATATCGATAATGTAATCAGCTAATTTGATGACATCCAGATTATGTTCGATGATAATGACAGTATTGCCTTTATCCACCAACTTTTGCAGAACGTCCATCAACACGCGAATATCTTCAAAGTGAAGTCCTGTCGTCGGTTCATCTAGAATATAAAGAGTTTTGCCTGTATCGCGCTTACTCAGTTCAGTAGCCAATTTTACGCGCTGGCTCTCTCCACCTGAAAGTGTAGTCGAGGGCTGCCCTAATTTAATGTAACCGAGGCCGACATCTTGTATTGTTTTAATCTTTTGGAGAATGTTGGGCACGTTTTCGAAAAACTCAACGGCTTGATTAATGGTCATATCAAGTACGTCGGCGATACTCTTTCCCTTATAGCGCACCTCCAAGGTTTCTCGGTTATAGCGCTTACCGTGGCATACTTCACAGGGCACCATTACATCGGGTAGAAAGTTCATTTCGATGACTTTATATCCATTTCCACCGCAGGCTTCGCATCGCCCGCCTTTAACATTGAATGAAAAACGTCCCGGTTTATAGCCACGAATCTTTGCTTCGGGAAGATTGACGAACAAAGAACGGATATCGCTGAATACACCCGTGTATGTTGCGGGATTACTGCGAGGAGTACGCCCAATCGGACTCTGATCAACATTTACCACCTTATCGATATAATCTACACCTTCAATAGACGTATAAGGCATCGGGCGTTTCAGTGATCGATAGAAATGCTGAGACAGAATGGGTTGTAACGTCTCGTTGATCAATGTCGATTTTCCCGACCCGCTGACACCAGTCACCACAATAAGTTTACCCAACGGAAACTCAACATCAATATTTTTCAAATTATTGCCGCGTGCACCGCGAATCCAAATACTTTTTCCGTTGCCGGCGCGATATATCTTCGGGGCCTCTATTTTACGCTTGCCCGTGAGATAATCGGCCGTTATCGTGCGGATGTTTAGCATCGCCTGTGGCGAGCCTTGGAAAACAACCTCTCCACCGCGGCGCCCTGCTTTCGGTCCGATATCGATAATATAGTCGGCATTGAGCATCATATCTTTGTCGTGTTCTACAACGATAACAGTATTTCCGAGATCGCGAAGTTCTTTCAATGAATGAATCAGTCGCTCGTTATCGCGCTGATGCAGTCCGATGCTTGGTTCGTCCAGAATATAGAGAACATTGACAAGTTGTGAGCCGATCTGTGTGGCTAATCGAATGCGCTGACTTTCTCCGCCCGAGAGAGAAGACGACTGCCGATTGAGCGAAAGATAATCCAAGCCCACTTCTAAGAGAAAACCAACACGCGTCTTGATTTCTTTGACAATCTCTGTGGCAATTTTACGCTGTGTGGTATCAAGATGGTCCTCTACATTGTCGAGCCATTCACGCAGTTCAATGATGTCCATATTGGCTACCTCAGAAATATTTCGATCCCAAATACGATAGGAGAGTGATTCGCGCTTCAGCCGTTGACCTTTGCATTCTGGACATTTGCAGGTGGCCAGAAACTGGTCAGCCCATTTCTGTCCGGCTGCCGTCTCGTCGTTTTCCATTACGTTGCGAAGATATTTAATGACACCATCGAAAGCAATGAAATAATCAGTCGAGGTATGAACCAGTTCTTTCGAGATGCGCACATTCTCTAAACTGCCATAAAGTATCTCGTCAAGTGCATCAGCAGGAATCTTCTCAACAGGCGTCTTCACATTGCAATTGTATTTCTGCAAGATAGCGTCAATCTGCCAAAAAATCATTTGATTCTTATATTTCCCAAGTGGGATAATAGCGCCATCGTGAATGCTTGCCGACTTATCCGGAATTACTTTGCCAAGATCGATCTCATTTACATATCCCAGTCCTTTGCATTTGGAGCAGGCACCTTCGGGCGAATTAAACGAGAAAATATTCGGAGCAGGCTCGCCATACGATATGCCCGTAACCGGATCCATCAGTCGTTTGGAGAAATTATGAATCTCGCCGCTGTCCTTGTCCATAATCATCAGCACGCCGTCGCCCTGTCTCATTGCGACTTGAATGGTTCTCCGCAATCGTTCATCGTCTTTTTCCTGTACTTGAAGTTTGTCGATCACCACTTCGATATTATGATTTTTATATCGATCTACTTTCATCCCTCGTACAATTTCTTTCAGTTCGCCGTCTATGCGAACATAAAGATATCCCTTGCGACGCATACTCTCAAACAGCTCACGATAATGTCCTTTGCGCTGGCGTACCAATGGAGCAAGAACGAAAATACGCTTATCCGCATAATCACGGAGAATCATTGTGATAATTTTCTCTTCGGTATATTTCACCATCTTCTCGCCCGACGCATAACTATAAGCCGTTCCGGCACGGGCATAGAGCAGACGAAGATAGTCGTATATCTCGGTAGTTGTGCCCACGGTCGAACGTGGATTCTTGTTAGTTGTTTTCTGCTCGATGCTAATCACCGGGCTCAATCCCGTGATTTTGTCTACATCTGGGCGTTCCATTCCACCCAAGAAATTGCGTGCATAGGCCGAGAAGGTTTCGATATACCGGCGCTGTCCCTCGGCGAAGATCGTGTCGAATGCCAGCGATGATTTGCCCGAACCCGACAGACCGGTAATTACCGTCAACGAATTACGCGGAATTTCAACATCTATATTTTTGAGATTGTGCACGCGTGCGCCCCACACATTAATCTTCTCATCTTCTCTTTCCATGATCTTCCTGCTATTTTGTTGTCGATCCCGAATGTTCTGTAATACTTCTGATCAAGTTTACATCTTGCCGGATCTCAAAATTCTTTCCGTCGGCCCCACGTGCCTTCACCACAACGAAATACACGCCTTCACTGACATCCCGACCGTGAAATCTGCCATCCCAACCGCCTGTAAGCTCTTTCCATTGATAGAGTTTCTGTCCCCAGCGGTTGAAAATCGTAGCTTCAAATGTCACGATTGCTCGATAATTACTTTTGGCTTTATAAACATCATTGATACCATCTCCGTTCGGCGAGAAAGCATTGGGCATTTCCAATCGACTTTCCTCTGTTTTACTTCCGTCGAGTCCGTCGTCTGTCGACGTATCGCAAGCTATGAGCCCGACGAACATCCATATCCCGAATACACTGATCAATATACGTTTCAAATCCATATCTCTGTTAAGTAAAAACGTTGCAAAGTTAGTAAAAACAATCTGCTTTTTAATACCTTTGCATCAATATTTTATATTTCAAGACTGCAATATGATGAGAGAGAATATGACGCAATCAACAGTTTGCAGAGCAGGCTACACACGTCCAAATTTCAATACACAAAAAACAATCCCCCTGTCGGTATTGAATGAGACCGTCGGGGGGATTGTATTCTCAGGGAAACCGGTTTACGGTTTGGGTGTGGGTGTTGTTCCACCGCCCTTGTGCTGTTTCGCCTTGGGGTTGTTCACCGAAAAGCGGAGGCTTTTCATCGACTCGTGCAGATAAGCGTTGAGATAGAAGCGTATTTTAGGCGTCTTGATGGTAGCGGCAGTCACGTCTTCCTCCTTTTCCATCTGTTTGCCCGCAGCCTGCACGCTGAATGTGCCGATCTGCCCCAACTGGACAGTGTTGCCCTCGGCCAACTCGCGGTGCAGGTAGTAGGCCAGTCGGTCAATAGCGTTTCGTACATCGCCTGTGGTGAGCGAGCTCATCTCGGCGATATCCTTAATCACTTCCTCGAACGTGATGATTCGGGGTTTGTCGGCCTTGGCAAAATACATTGTCTTGCCCTTTTTCGGGCCGATTTTCATCAATACTTTACTGACGATGTAGTTCAACATAATTGTAAGTTTTTATAGGTTTGAAATTAGGAGTTATTATGAGTGCTGTGCCTTTCGACGAACAGTCTTTTCGGTTGCGGCGAAGCTCTGTTACGGGGTTATAGCCAGCGCTCTCTTAGGATAGACCAACGCGTACCCCAAGGGTAGACAGATATGTACCCTTAGGGTAGACTAATGCCTACCCCAGGGGTTGATTTTGTATTGTTCTCTTTCAGATGCTTCATCTTATCAAAGATTGCTTGAAAAGAAAAGTTGTGGCAGTAGCCATTTACTTACGACGCTTACTGCGCTTTCCAGGGTCTGAAACCCATTCTACGATCATTACCGGCAACGCGTACGTGACTATCCGAAATACCTAAATAGTATGAAGTCATCTTTTCTTTCGGACGGGGAGTACTTGACCAGTAAGCACCGATAGCACCTACACTCGAATATGTACCGCCAAAATAAAGCCCTTGGGCCGGAAGGTAGAAATAATTGGTAATATCGGCAGGTCTCCCCCAAGTAATGGATGGATAACTCTGGTCGGCAACTGTCACAGTTTTTCTGTAATCAACACCGTTTGGGGCAACATCAGCCTGATATCCAATTATGTAATCTTTCTTCTTAAACCACATTCCACCTTCATATAAATGTCCCAGAGTAGTCCAAAGTGTAGTATCCCAATGTGGATCACCTTTATCTGCATACCAAAGAAGTTCATTTACATTAGGACAAGCAGCACAAGAACGAGACGCAAAAGGCAAGGAACTATTACTGGGGTTATAACCTATTATTTCATTATACCAACGTGGATCATCATTATCCTTAGGATAGTTCTTGTTATTATCATCGTCAACCTTAGGCTGATAATTTTCATAACCATTCCAATAATGTTGGCCAACTTTTGCATCCCACATATAATATACATTGCTCGGATAATCCGTGGGGTTGATTTTAGCCGTCATCGGATAGACCGTATTCGCTGAATAAGTGGCTGAACTGATTTTTTTAGTAAATATTCCTTTTACATTAGTTTTGCTATCGTAAAGCGTATATTCGATAGTTAAAGCGTGAGTACCCGGAGCGATAACCACATAGGCAGCATTCGTGCTTTGACTTGTTTCGGGATTATTAAGCGGGAAGCCATAGAAAAATTTACTACTTTGGGTGTTGGTTTTAGTGGTGAGCGTAATTGTCTTGGATGAACCGTTTCCTTCCAGGCCTGATTTCGTCAATGTGTAGGTGCCGGCGATATTGTTGTCGGAAATGACCTTAATCTGCTGAACATAAGTAGATACAAGGCCATTGGGCGTGCGAGGAAGCAGACAGAGATAAGCAGCCTTATGGTCGAGATTGAATTTGTAAGTACCATTAGGTTGCTTATGGGCTGTTGCCGTGCCGCAGTCGCCGCATTTTCCGAGGTGAGCAGAATTATTAGGTGCACTCTGCATCTGTGCCGTGGCAATGGTTACTTGGTTATAAGTCGTGGCATTCTGCCCGGGATAATATACGTCTACTGTGGAAGAAGAATATCCCTTTGTCAATTTGAAGTGGGCAGTGGGCGATTTAGTCGTAATTTGCGCCTCGCCGCTCGCACCGTCAGCTGTCCAAATCTTATCGCCCTTTTCCCAAAAATACTTTACGGAAAAACCTCCCGGATAGGTTATGTCAAGAGAAGTGCGGGTGGCAGATTTGGCCTTTTTGTCAATATCGATACCGCCTACAAACGTAGCGTCTGGTGTCGTTTCTTTATTATTCTCTTTCGGATTATTATTTACACCTTCTTCATTGGTGCAAGCTACGGTGAATATCATAAGGATGACAACAACGAGCTTGGATAAAAATGATATTACGTTCATCTTCTTTTTTTAATTTTTTATATTACTTTTTCTAATCTCTAATTATTCAATCTCCCCAAGGGTTATTGCCCTGCGTAAATTCCTCCTCCTCTTCTTCTTCAAAGGAATTTCGCTTGGCATCGCCGCGATTATCACCGATGCGGCCCGGATTATGTCCTCCATCCAATTGGGAACCTGCCAACAGCGAATATTCTGTCGGCATCTTAACAACACTGATTTCAGGGGTGCTGTAAGCCTGTTTCATCACTTGATTCTTATTCATATTCATATCTAATTTGAAAGTTAATACTTATGTTATTTTCCTTTTGAGCACTTTCCTAAAAGGCACATAAAAGCGAACAAAGAGAACTTCTTGTTTATGGGATGTATACAGTATTTCGCGCGCGTACGTAAAATTTTGGAAAGGGGGTAGGACTGTGTGTTAGCAAATTATTTGGAACAGCCAAATAATCTACGTTAAAAGATGCGGAGACATAACTATTTCTCTGTATCGACATCGCATCTCCATCACTTCTATGCACGCTGTATATCGTCATAATCGTCGACAAAGGTAACTAAATATTCTTAAACACACAAAAAAAGGCGATAAAATTTGAAAATGTGCTGCGAGTTCATCATAATTCATTACCGAATACAATCCCTGTTTTTATCTTTAATAGAACAGAATATTTGGATTTCTGGTAAAAGACATCACATACTATAACTAATCGTTGAAGTCTTAATTATACAATAAAAACAGGGACCTATTATCTGTTATCAATAAAATTGACTATCTTTGCATATTGAAAGCAGTGTTTCGGCGCTGCCACCGGTACCGTTTTACGGTGCGGGAGGAAAGTCCGGGCAGCATAGGGCGCTCCACTTCCGAAAATAGAAGCTATTGGTAACAGTAGGTTAAGGCAGAAGAAAACAACCGCCATTCCTATGAATGGCAAGGGTGAGAAGGCGGTGTAAGAGACCACCAACAGATGGGTGATCATCTGGTTGTGCCCGCTGGAGGCTGCAAGTTCGCGTAAACCATCGTATACGGGTTGCCCGCTCGTTCCGATAAGGGCGATGGAGGGTAGAACGCTTGAGCTGTGGGGTGACTCACAGATTAGATAAATGGCAGGCACTCTGATGCCTGAAAAGACATCGGGGAACAGAACCCGGCTTACAGAAACACTGCTTTCGTTTTTTCGATTCGCCTGTCATATGGACACAGGGAATACTGTAACCCTTTGCAAACAGAACCGATGAGCAAGAAAATTCAAGATATCATACAGTTTATCAAGGTAGATATCTGGCGGCTGAAACCGACCGAAGTGTCTCCGCCTTATAGCTTTGCAGTGAGTGCTTTGAAAAAGTTGCTGCTGGCAGTGAGATTCTTTACGACAAAAGGTGTATTCGAGTCGGCTGCAGCACTCACATATTCTACAATCTTGGCGATCGTTCCCATTTCAGCAGTTGTCTTCGCAATTGCTCGAGGTTTCGGTTTTTCCAAATATATTGAAGATTGGTTTCGCAATGCATTTTCCAGTCAGCCACAAGCTGCCGATACAATTATCCGTTTCGTGAATTCTTATTTGGTGCATACGCACAGTGGTGTTATTTTAGGTATCGGACTTGTCTTTATGTTGTGGACTGTACTGATGCTCACTCGAAATATTGAGCAGACATTCAATAATATTTGGCAAGTGGAACGCGAACGGAGCTTAGTTCGTACGGTAACCGACTACCTGGCAATGTTTTTTATGCTGCCCATCATCATTATTTTGATTTCCGGTGTATCAGTGTTTCTTACTGCGGTGGTTAAGCAGACGCACGAATATCTGCTTTTGGGGCCGATGATGCGTCTCGCCATAGATATAATGCCGTATATTATAATGTCTGCGGTCTTCATCGCACTCTATGTCTTTATGCCTAATACTAAGGTTAAGATAGGGTACACGATCATACCAGGCATACTGGCAGGCGTGGCTATGCAACTGCTACAACTGTTCTACGTGCACTGTCAGATATTTCTCTCGAGCTATAATGCGGTATATGGTTCGTTTGCAGCATTGCCTCTCTTTATGCTGTGGGTACAGATTTCGTGGACGATTTGTTTGTTCGGTGCCGAGTTGAGTTATACCAATCAAAATTTAGAGGCTTTTGCTTTTTTGGCTAAAACAGATGATATAAGCCATCGTTATCGTCTGATGATGAGCGCCCTGTTGCTTAGTAAGATTTGCAAACGTTTTGCTGAGGGGCGCAAACCTTATTCAGCACTTGAACTGAAACTAGAGACGGGCATTCCAATCCGTGTTACGACCGATTTACTTTACGATATGGTAAAAGTCCATCTGCTGAGCGAGAGTATTGGCGGAAAGCGTTCTGATGACACGATTTTATTTCAACCGGCCGAGGCTTTAGAGCATATCACCGTAGGAACATTAACAGATCGTCTTGAAGCTATTGGAAGCTGGCGGCTCGATTTGGATTTACATCTGCACATAGATAGCCCTGCTTGGCGACAGGTAATGCAATCTCGCGATCGATATCTCAGCCATTTGAGAATGATCAAAGTGCAAGACTTATGACAATAAAGAGATGAATATGGAAACGATAATTATTGATTATGAGCACGTAGTGACTGACAAAATTGCTGCCCACACAGGAGATCCCGGTTTTCCGAACATCACTGATTATGGGATTACACGTAAACAATTGGATGATTATCTCTTTGACAAACAGGTAATCCTTGATAGTCGAGGTACGGAAAAATCCCAATACACAGTTCTGGGTATCTGCATCATTATTCCAGTGTTGATTCTTTCTGCTATTCCTGATCAACTCGTACCCGGCGGCGGATGGTCTCTCTTTTTGGGAGTAGGTGTCGGTTTAGTGATTGCTCTGATCGTCCGATTGCTCACGGCCTTATTTATCAAGAGACGTCTCTGCAAGATTCGTGATGAGAAAATCGAGTGTTATATAGCAGAAGTGTTGAAATATTAACAGAATAAGTTGATGAAATAACGAGTGAACAAGTTGATGAAGGAATGCAAATTTCTAGCAGCTGATTTGCTTACTCGTCAGCTTGTCGACTCATTTACTGATCATTTAAAAGACGATTAAAATGGATTTGACACAACTTCCCGACTTTATGAAATATAAAGATAAGTTCACACAAAATGGATTTGTTGAAAAAATATCTCGTATTGCTAAGCGTGCGGGTGTTAAATTAGTATATGCTGCCCTTATTCTCTATTATACTTTGGAGAGTGATCGGGTGTCCATTAAAGACAAAGCTATCATTATCGGTGCTTTGGGTTATCTGATTAGTCCTTTGGATGTTATCCCTGATGCTATCCCCATAGCCGGTCTTGGAGACGACTTAGCAGTCTTGATATATGTCCTTCGCAAAGTTTGGGATGAGGTTTCTGATGATGTAAAAGCCAAGGCTAAAACTAAATTGTCTCAATGGTTTGATGGTGACGAACTATCAAAAGTCGATAATCTTTTTGTTGATACTCCCGACGACCAACCGGTTTGATGACTATCGGTAAGTCGATTATGATTTATTCTTTCTCAATTTCTTGATCCTTCGTTTAGCTTCTGATACTTCGGGACATAGTTCGAGGGCCTTTTCGTAATTGCGGATAGCAGCTTTAGCCATATGCTCCCGCTCGCAATCGCGGCCCATTATTGTGTATTCTATAGCCAAACGTTTTAAGAATTCTTCCTTTGAACGAATGATTTCACGTAGGCGGAAAAGCTCTTCTTGCTGTCGGTTGATGATGTTCAGTTTGCGACGGATGAGTCGTTTAGCGGTAGGTTGTTCTATATCGTAACGGCTGTGAATGGCCAGAAAGAAACAGTCAAGAGCTGTTTGCATATCCCCTTTATCGAAGGCAGCTGCAGCTTCATAGTATGCTCTGTCGGCTTTACTTTGTTGTAGGGCTGTATGAATAGTGTTTGTGTTATTGAAATTGCGTGAGAAATGGATTACTTCGGGACGGACGAAGATGTTGCTACGCTGAATCGGCTCGCTGAGACTGAGACCTTCGAGCGATGTGCAGCGTGAGAGCGCCACATAAGTCTGACCGCCTGCAAAGATGCCTCCGGTGAAATCGATTTTCACGTGATCGAAAGTGAGCCCCTGACTTTTGTGTACTGTGATGGCCCAAGCCAGTCGGAGAGGGAATTGCTTGTATGTTCCGATCTCCTTTTCTTCTATTTTTTGCTCTTTCTTATTGAAAGAATAACATACGTTTCTCCATATTTCGCGCTCTACTTCGAGGTCACGCCCATCCTCGGTACGTACATAAATGCGGGCGCTTTGCGGCTCGTCGCTGATACCGATGATGATCCCAAGAGTTCCGTTAACCCACCGTTTGTCTTTGTCATTTTTGATAAAGAGAACCTGTGAACCTATTTTCAGCTCTAAATTGATTGGTGTAGGAAGCGTATTTTCAGGAAATTCGCCGGTGATGGAACCGTGGAAGTGGATAGATTCACCCGGAAGTAATTCTAATTGACGGGTGTTAATGTAATCGACTGTATCTCTTCTGCCCGCTAAAGTAATAGCGAGCTTACCGGTATTAGCATCTACCGGGGCTCCCACCCGGTGGTTAAGCGAAATCAGATCAGCATCACTCACTTGTGCCGTACGTATATGGTCGAGGATGTGGATAAACTGCGGGTCGCGTTGTCGGTATGTTTTTATAAGTTCAATAGAAACCAGTTGCATCTCGCGAAATACTTGAGCTTCGAAAAAATAGCCGAATTTGTAAAAAACTTGTAGCAATTCGCGGTCACTCTCTGTCACTACAGGCTGCAATTGATAGACGTCGCCGACTAGCAATAATTGCTTACCTCCAAAAGGTTCACGCATATTTCGACTATAAATTCGCAGCACTTTGTCGATGAAATCGATAATATCAGCCCGAACCATACTGATTTCGTCGATGATGATCAGTTCTACTTCACGAAGAATTTTGAGCTTTTCACCGTTGTATTTCAGTGTATTACGGATATTACGAACATTATATTGCGAGTCGTTTGGCAATAAGGGATGGAATGGCAGTTTAAAGAAACTATGCAGGGTTGCACCTCCTGCGTTGATGGCTGCAATGCCTGTGGGAGCCAGAATGATGTGTTTTTTCTTGGTGGTAGCGGCAATATAACGCAAGAAAGTAGATTTACCCGTCCCCGCTTTACCGGTGAGGAAAAGCGAACGACGGGTAAACTGTATGATTTGAAGTGCATTCTGTAACTCAGAATTGTCTAAATCGATGTCTTCAAAATAGGTCTCGGCCACGGTCGTTTGGACTCACAAGTCATCTAAATTCACCTCACGCTCAGTGGGGCGAGTACGTTTTCCCTCCTTTTTCTCAGTCTTATCGCTTTCTCCCTCATTCGGAATTGCAGGCTGGACGATGGGATTGCCATTCTCGTCAAGCATCACTTCGCCCTCAGAAACAATCGTACTGTCACTATGGGTGGTGTCTCGACGCACTGGTGTATAATAGCTTGCGCAGTTGTACATATCGCGCGTGATATCATCATCTTTGGCCGGTGGAAACTTGCTGTGATAATGTTTGAATGCCGGATCTTTGAAAACGGCCTGCAAAAAATAACCACATATCGGCAGGGCCGTACGACTGCCCTGCCCCAAAGCTCCTGTGCGGAAATGGATCGACCTGTATTCACCGCCCACCCAAGCACCAACAACGAGCTTAGGACTTACGCCCATAAACCACGCATCAGAATGATTATTCGATGTTCCGGTTTTACCGCCGAAGTCGGTATCGCGATAATTGCCCACATATCCCCATAAAGCCATTGATGTTCCACCAGGTTCACGCATTCCGCTTTCTAACAATTGCTGAACGAGAAATGCACTTTTATACGGTATTGCCTGCTCTTCGCCTGTGGGGACAGCATAAACTTCATTGCCGTCTTTATCTAAGATGCGAGTCACTAAGACTGGTTCGTGATGCTTCCCATCATTGGCCACCGTTGCATAAGCATTTACCATCTCGAGCAAATTAACATCGCTCGAACCCAAGGCAAGCGATGGTGCGTTGTCTAATGGACTCTTTATACCCATCTTATGAGCTGTCTCGATAATACGCGAGATTCCCATTTCTTGTCCCAAACGCACAGCCACAGAATTGATACTGCGTGCAAACGCTGACTTCAAGGCCATCGAATCGCCTGAAAAAGAGCCGTTGGCATTGGAAGGCGTCCACGTTGTCATCTCGTGTTTACGTTTGTCATACACTTGCATCGAGATATATTCATCGCGCCGTTTATCACAAGGCGTCAGCCCCTGATTCATTGCTTCGGTATAGACAAAGAGTTTAAACGTAGATCCGGGTTGGCGCATTGCTGTTACTTTATCATATTTCCACGAGTTGAAATCGATGTCGCCTACCCATGCTTTCACTGCTCCTGTCTGCGGTTCCATCGCTAAAAAGGCGCAATGCATAAAGTGAACCATATACCGAATGGAGTCCATCGTAGACAGTTCTTTCTCAATTGTACCCTTTTCATAATCAAACAACTTGACGGTATGTGGTTTATTGAGATAATATTTAATGGAATCAGGATTGTTGGGAAACCTTGCCACTAATGACTTATACACGGGTTGGCGTTGGGCTATGCCCTCAATGAAATTAGGAATCACCTTTCCATTCTCATCGATCCACGGGTCGCGGTTGCCCCAATGATTGTTGAAGTTGCGCTGTATCTGTTTCATCTGCTTGATAGCTGCATCTTCGGCATATTTCTGTAAACGTGTGTCGATGGTGGTGTATATTTTCAATCCGCTACTGTAAAGATCGTAACCGTTGTCGCGACACCAGTCTTTGAGATAGTCAGCAACAGCTTCGCGGAAGTATTTTGCTTGCCCGTCATAATTGGTTTCAACACTATAATTAAGCTTGATCGGTTCTACCGAGAGCGAGTCAAACACTTGTTTGGACAAATCTCCATGTGCAACCATATTGTTCAAAACCACATTCCGACGCCGAAGACTGTTTTGCGGATTGGTAATAGGGTTGTAGTGCGTAGTGGCTTTGAGCATACCTACAAGTACGGCGGCCTGTTCTGTGGTAATATTTTTAGGTGTTGTGTTGAAGTAAGTCTTACAAGCCGTTTTGATTCCAAAGGCATTCGAGCCGAAGTCTACGGTATTGGCGTACATCGTAATGATGTCTTTCTTATCGTAAAGCATTTCGAGTTTCAAGGCAATAATCCATTCCTTGCTTTTCATTACAAGTATGCGAATACCCGGAATCTTACCAATGAGCCCTGTGGAATATTGTGTTCGCACACGAAACATATTCTTAGCCAACTGCTGGGTGATAGTAGATGCACCGCGCGCATCGTGGTGAATGAGTGCGTCTTTCATTGCTGCAAACATTCCTTGGAAGTCAATGCCGAAGTGATGATAGAACCTTTCATCCTCTGTATCTACCAAAGCGTGCCAAAATTGTGGGTTTACCTCATCGTATTTGACAGGAGTTCGGTTTTCATTGAAGTATTTTCCGATGAGCTTGTTGTCTGCACTGTAAATTTCGGAAGCCTCTGATGTGTTGGGATGCATAATCTGGGCGAACCCCGGAGACTTACCGAACAACCAAAGAAAGTTGATGTCTACCATCCCGAGATACAAGAAAAGGGCAAGGGTACTTGATACAAATGCAACGCAAGTCTTGGTATACCACGCTCTGCCTTTATACAAACCTTTGTACCAAAGCCAAAAAACACGAGGCCTTCTAATGATCCAAGAGAATGCTTTCTGAACCTTATTCATAATCGTTTCACTGTTTTCTGCTGATCGGGCAGAGAGTTTTTAGAATCACAAAAATACAAAAATAAGTTCGTATTCAGCATTTTTCATCTATATAATTTATGATTTCTTCAATGTTGTCAGGTGCAAACCATCGGATATCTACATCTCGTTTGAACCACGTAAGCTGTTTACGACAATACTGTCGAGTATTCGACTGAATACGCCTAACAGCCTCTTCTAATGGAATTTGACCTGAAAAATAATCGAAGAGCTCACGATAGCCTACAGTGTTGAGGGCATTCAGTTCGCGATAAGGATACACACGCCGTGCTTCTTCAAGCAATCCGTTGGTTATCATCTGCTCAACGCGTTTGTTGATACGATCATATAGTTCTTCACGAGGGCGGTTCAACCCCACCTTTATGATATGAAATGGTCGCTTTTTGACAGTATTCCGGCGAAAAGATGAATAGGTTTGGCCCGTCATATGGCATATTTCTAAGGCGTGAACAATTCTTCGCGGATTATTCCGATCAACGATTTTGTAGTGTACCGGATCAAGTGTCCGAAGCTCTTCTACCAATGCAGGTAATCCCTCGTCAGCCAAACGTCGTTTCATCCATTGACGAGTATTGTCATCAACGGTGGGTATATCGTCAATACCTTTACATACAGCGTCTATATACATCATACTACCGCCTGACAGAATAACTCGTTTTTGTCCTGTAAGAAATAGTTGATTGAGCAATGAAAGAACATCTTTCTCAAAACAAGCAGCACTATAATAATCTTGGATACTGTGATTCCCGACAAAAAAGTGTTGCACACATCGTTGCTGTTCTGCCGTGGGCGCGGCCGTACCGATAGGCAATTCTCTGAATATCTGGCGTGAGTCGGCATTGATAATTGGACTTATTTCGTGTTTGGCAAGCTGTAAACACGTTTCCGTTTTACCGACACCAGTGGGACCAACAACGACGATCAGCGTATTCATCGGATTGAAAATGCAAACCGCACGACACGATTTAGCCTACTTGATAATACCTCGTCCGGATGATTCTACAAAGTCGATGATGTACTGAATTTCCGGAGTTATGCGCAGATTCTTTTTGATTTCGAGGATACCTTCGGCTCGGACACCTTTTGAATAGAGCAGACGATAAGCCTCGTGAATAAGTTCTATCAGTTCGTTACTGAATCCGCGGCGACGTAATCCCACAATGTTGATACCCGCATAACGTATCGGTTCTTTCCCTGCAATCACGTAAGGCGGCACGTCCTGACTTGTACGACTACCGCCTTGCACCATCACATAGCCACCGATATGGCAGAACTGGTGACACAAAACCTCTGCACTGACAATCGCATTATCATCTACTACGACCTCGCCTCCAAATTT
The DNA here is from genome assembly GCF_963541955.1 of Hoylesella pleuritidis. Taxonomy (NCBI): domain Bacteria; kingdom Pseudomonadati; phylum Bacteroidota; class Bacteroidia; order Bacteroidales; family Prevotellaceae; genus Hoylesella; species Hoylesella pleuritidis. Next base: position 25,655 of record NZ_CAUTUT010000005.1, read on the forward strand.
TGTGGAATTCCCGATGATGAGATTTGATCCGAAAATACAGTCATGTGCAATGTGCATATTCTCCATCAAAAGGTTATTATTACCCACAATCGTGGTACCTTTCGAGGCTGTTCCGCGCGAGATAGTTACATTTTCGCGAATACTATTGTTGTCGCCGATCTCGCAAGTTGAGTCTTCCCCTTTAAACTTCAAGTCCTGAGGCTTGGTAGAAACACTTGCGCCGGGAAAGATTTCATTGCCGTTTCCCAGTCTGGCTCCATAGTTAATGGTAACGCTGTTTTGAAAAATATTATTGTCACCGATGACCGTATTGCGATCGATAAAACAGAAAGGGCCGATGACATTACCGTTGCCGAGCTTGGCTTCCGGGTGTACGTAGGCTAATGGACTGATCTTATTCATAACCGTTCATCATTTATTCTTAACAATCTGTGCCGTAAATGTGGCTTCCGAAACAACGTGATCGCCAACGAACATATAGCCTTTCATCGAGCTGACACCGTGTCTTACGGGGTGTAAAAGTTCTACTCTGAATAGCAAAGTATCGCCTGGAACCACTTTTTGACGGAACTTTACCTCGTCGATTTTCATAAAATAAGTAGACCATCGTTCAGGTTCTTCAAGCTGATTGAGTACCAACAGACCACCGCATTGCGCCATTGCCTCGATTTGCAAGACACCGGGCATTACCGGTTCTTGGGGGAAATGACCTACAAAAAACGGTTCGTTGCTCGTTACATTCTTGACTCCGACGATACTATTAGGCCCCATTGAAATGATTTTGTCTACCAATTGCATCGGATAACGATGTGGAAGCAACTCGCGAATGCGACTGTTATCCATTACGGGTGGGTCGTTTGGATCATAAATAGGTGCTTGAATTTCGTGTTTTCGGATTTCTTTGCGAATCAAACGGGCAAATTTGTTATTAATGGTATGTCCCGGACGTGTTGCGACAATACGCCCTTTGATAGGCTTTCCGATTAAAGCCATGTCGCCGATGACATCGAGCAGTTTATGACGAGTGCATTCATTCTCCCAAACTAACGGTTTGTGCTGGATATATCCCAGCTTAGTGGCATCCATATGAGACACTTTTAACTGGTCGGCTAATTGGTCCAAGAGCGCTTGGTTGGTCTGACGCTCATAGATAACAATGGCATTATCCAAGTCGCCGCCTTTGATCAAGTTAGCCTTTAACAGCGGTTCGATGTCACGAACAAAGACGAATGTTCGTGCAGGAGCAATCTCTTCGGCAAAGTCATCGATATTATCAAGCGTTGCAAACTGGCTATTGATAAATTTGGAATCGAAAGAACACATCGCCGTAATGCTGAACTGGTCATCCGGGAGAATGGTAACACACGATCCGGTAGTCTCGTCCTTTACTTCGATTTTATGTCGGATGATGTAGTAGTCCTTAGGTGCACTCTGTTCTTCGAGGCCGATTTGATGGATTTTCTCAACATACATAGTAGCCGATCCGTCAAGAATCGGAAACTCAGGACCGTTGACTTGAATGAGGCAATTGTCCACTCCGAGGGCGTAAAGAGCCGCAAGTCCGTGTTCAACGGTAGATACACGCACATCACCTTTGGCTAAAATGGTGCCTCGCTGTGTGTCGACAACATTCTCGGCAATGGCATCTATGATAGGCTGACTCTCCAGGTCGATGCGTTGAATCTTATAACCCGTGTTCTCAGGAGCCGGATTAAAGGTAACGGTAAGGCTCAATCCCGTGTGCAAACCTTTGCCACAAAGAGAGAAACTACCTTTCAGTGTATTCTGTTTCAGCATAATTCTTCTCGTATTTATTTCTTTTCTAATTCTTCAATTCTCTTTTGTAGGGCATCGATTTGCTTATACATCTCCGGTAATTTGCGGAAGATGGCTTGCGACCTGAAATAATTCTTGGGCTTCATTGGAGGTGTCCCAATGAGCGCTTGGTCACTTTCCAGATTTCCGGGAACACCCGATTGAGCACCTAAGAATACTTTATCGCCAATAGTTATATGTCCGGCAATACCTACCTGACCGCCTAACATACACCAATTTCCAACCTTCGTGCTTCCGGCGATGCCCACTTGTGCTGACATCACCGTGTTTTCGCCAATATCTGTATTGTGAGCGATTTGTACCAAATTATCCAACTTTACACCTTTACGGATATGAGTGCTGCCCATTGTCGATCGATCGATACATGTGTTGGCGCCGATCTCTACATCATCTTCAATGGTCACGATGCCGATTTGCGGTATTTTATCATAGCCCTCAGATGTAGGAGCGAAACCAAATCCATCTGATCCGATCACGCTTCCTGCGTGAAGGATAACACGATGACCCAGTTTGCAACCGTGATAAACCGTGACATTAGGATAGATCACACAGTCTTCGCCCACCTTCACATTGTCACAGAGTACAGCGTGCGGATAAATTTGACTTCCGTTACCAACCTCTACACCGTCGCCGATATAGGCAAAGGCACCTACATAGCTGTTTTCACCGATTTTCGCTGTCGGCGAAACGAAAGCCAACGAATCGATACCGCACTTCTTGGATTTAGTCGATTCGTACATCTGTAACAGTTTGGCAACACACTCATAAGCATTTTTTACGCGTATCAGCGTTGTTGTGACGGGCTGAGTAAGCTCAATACTTTCATCGATCAGTACTACACTCGACTGTGTATTATATATATAATGTGTATATTTTGGATTTGATAAGAACGAGATTGCACCCGGAACGCCTTCCTCAATCTTGGCAAAAGTATTGACGATAGCACTTTCATCGCCATCGACTTTACCTTGAATAAACTGGGCAATCTGCCCTGCTGTAAACTCCATTTCTGTCAGTTACTTGATTTAATTCTGCAAATATAGCAATTTTTGGGCAGAAATGGGATCAAGAAATCTAATATTTGTCGTTTTTTTTGAAAGTTGACAGTTCATTGAAAAATAATAAGTGCCAAAACAATTTTACACAAATAGATTTTGGATTGAATATAAATCGTATGATACTAATATTTTTCGCTATATTGAAAGCGACCGAAACTAAGAGAAAATAATTACGGAATGTTCATTTCTCAATTGAAAAATAAAATGGCTGAAGTCTCAATAAAGTAGATGTTTAGATATAAGTGTTATCTTGCTGATTATCAGTTGTTTTTATTGTTTATTTTTGTTGTCTGATAATTAACGGCTTTTCGCATTGCAACTAATGATTAGTTGTGTTGTATTTAATGGCTTTTTACCTTACAATTAACCGTTAATCGAATACCGATTAACGGTTAATTATAACATAAAGAGAATGAGGGTGTTATCTAATATTCATTAATTCTATTTCCATCTGTTGTTGAAGCTCTTGTGCTTTCTGTGCAGCAACTTCGGCAAAGTCTGTACCTTGACTGGCATAAATGATGCCGCGACTGCTGTTGATAAGTAGTCCACAGTCTTCGATCATCCCATATCGGCACACCTCTTGCAGGCTCCCACCTTGTGCACCGACACCCGGAACTAAAAGAAAATGCGTGGGAGCGAGTCGCCGAATATCTTCAAACATCTGTCCTTGTGTAGCTCCAACAACATACATTATATGTTCGTTGTCGCCCCACATTTGTGATTTGCACAATACTTTTTCAAAAAGTCGCTCGCCACTGGCATCTTCTGTTAGTTGAAAATCACGCGAACCTTTATTGCTAGTCAATGTAAGCAGGATGACCCATTTATCAGGATAGGAGAGGAAAGGTGTTACACTATCTTCGCCCATATAAGGAGCAACAGTGAGTGCATCTATATTGTACTCCTCAAAAAAGGTACGAGCATACATTGCCGACGTATTACCGATATCGCCGCGTTTGGCATCAGCGATGATGAAATGCTGCGGATAAACGTCTTTCAGATAACATATAGTACGTTCGAAAGCCTGCATTCCTTTCACGCCCAAGCACTCGTAAAAGGCTAAATTGGGCTTATAAGCTACGCAGAAAGGAGCTGTCGCGTCAATGATCGCTTTGTTGAAGTCGAAGATCGGATCGTTGCTCGTTCGCAGAGGAGCAGGAATTTTGCGGACATCTGTATCTAAGCCTACGCACAAAAAGGTGCGTTTGGCAAAGATTTGTTCAATGAGTTGCTGTCTGTTCATAGATTAATGATTTTATAATTCACTTTCTTTCATTCGCTCGGCATTCTCTGCCACAGTGAGCGCATCAATCATATCTTGGATGTTTCCACCCAAAAAGCCTTGCAGATCGTGCGTCGTATAGCCGATACGATGGTCGGTAACGCGACCTTGGGGGAAGTTATAGGTACGGATTTTAGCCGAGCGATCGCCCGTAGAAACAAGACTTTTTCGGCGGTTTGCAATGTCATCGACATACTTCTGATGCTCTCTATCATAGATGAATGTACGCAGACGCGAAAGCGCTCGCTCTTTGTTCTTGGGCTGATCGCGCGTTTCAGTACACTCGATGAGTATTTCTTCCGTCTCGCCTGTGTTGGGATTCTTCCACGGATAACGTAGACGTACACCAGATTCTACCTTATTCACATTCTGTCCGCCGGCTCCCGAGCTACGAAACGTATCCCATTTAATGTCACCTTCGCTGATGTTGACTTCGAATTTATCGGCTTCGGGCAGCACGGCTACCGTTGCAGCCGAGGTGTGCATACGGCCCTGCGTCTCGGTGGCAGGCACTCGTTGAACACGGTGTACGCCTGATTCATATTTCAATATGCCGTAAACCCCGTTGCCGCTCACGGCAAAATCGATTTCCTTGAAGCCGCCCACTGCTCCTTCACTTGCACTGGTTACAGAGAGAGACCAACTCTTTGAGTCGCAGAATTTCTTATACATTTGAAATAGATCGCCTGCAAACAGGGCAGCCTCATCACCTCCTGCACCAGCGCGAATCTCCATCTGGACGTTCTTGGCATCTTCGGGATCTTTGGGAATAAGCGCCAGTTTGATCTCTTCTTCTATCCGGGGTTGCAGCGATTCATTGGTTTGCAGTTCCTCACGAGCCATTTCCCGCATATCGGGATCACTCTCATTAGTCAGCAAATCTTTGGCCTCACGGATAGCATTTAGACAATCGATGTAACGCTTGCGGGCGTCCATAATATCACCAAGTTCCTTATATTCGCGTGTAAGTTTGACGTAACGGTCTTGTTCTGCGATAACATTTGGATCAGTAATCAGCGTCGAAACTTCTTCATAACGGCTCTCCAAACCGTCTAATTTCTCTAATATTGTATTTTGTTCTGCCATATTTAATAGTTGAATGTTCCGTATTCGGAGTAGATGGTCAGCGCTCGTGGGCCTTCTTCTATATGTCCTATAACCTGCGCATCGATGCCGAATGACTGACTGATAGCCATAATCGCGTCGGCAATTTCGGGCTGAACGTATAACTCCATACGGTGACCCATATTGAAGACTTGGTACATCTCTTGCCACGGAGTGCCGCTTTCAGCTTGGATCATACGGAAAAGTGGGGGAGTGGGGAACAGATGATCTTTTACTACGCGACAGTTATCGCCCACGAAATGCAGCACTTTTGTCTGTGCGCCTCCGGTGCAATGCACCATTCCATGAATGTCAGCACGATGCTTATCCAGTACGCGTTTGATAACGGGTGCATACGTTCGCGTAGGCGAAAGCATCAATTGTCCGGCATCAAGAGATAGTCCTTCTATGGCATCTGTCAGTTTTTTGTGTCCACTGTAAACCAATTTCTCGGGCATATTGTGATCGAAACTCTCGGGATAAAGCGCCGCGAGATATTTTGAAAAGACATCGTGGCGGGCGCTGGTGAGTCCGTTACTGCCCATACCTCCATTATAACGGTCTTCATAAACAGCCTTACCCGTAGACGAAAGTCCCACAATTACGTCACCAGGTCGTATGTTGGCGTTATCGATTATATCAGCTCTTTTCATCCGACACATTACGGTTGAATCGACGATAATCGTGCGAACAAGGTCGCCGACATCAGCCGTTTCGCCGCCAGTGGGGTATATTCCGATGCCCATTCGGCGCATTTCGGCCAGCAGCTCGTCTGTTCCATTGATGATAGCAGCGATTACTTCGCCTGGCACCAATAGTTTATTGCGCCCGATTGTGCTTGAAACCAAGATGTTGTCTACGGCTCCCACACACAGCAAATCGTCTGTATTCATCACCACGGCATCCTGTGCAATGCCTTTCCAAACACGCAAGTTGCCCGTCTCTTTCCAGTACATATAAGCCAAAGCCGACTTTGTTCCTGCCCCGTCTGCATGCATAATGTTGCAATATTCGGGGTCGCCACCCAGCACATCAGGTATTATTTTACAGAAGGCTTGTGGATAAAGGCCTTTGTCAATATGCTTAATCGCATTGTGAACATCCTCTTTGGCGGCACTTACACCGCGCATCATATATCTGTTTTCCATATTGAAATGTGTCTGTTTTATCGTTCGTGCCAGAAGTCCCAACTTGCGAACGCTTGCAAAAGCAGCATTTCGAGACCGTTTTTAACGGTCGCTCCCTGCGCTTTTCCACGTTTCATAAAGAGCGTTTCGTCTGGATTGTAAATCAAATCGTATAAAAGCGTATGACTATTCATCGCTTCATAGGGTAGGTTAGGGCATTCGTCAGCGTGCGGATACATACCAACGGGCGTGCAATTAACGATTACATTATACTCGCGAATGTCTTCCGGCGTAAGCCTTTCATATTGAATTGTATTGGGATGGGTGTCACTGCGACTCACAAAAAGAGTTTTCAACCCGAGTGAACGCAGTCCATAATCGATCGCTTTGGATGCTCCGCCGGTGCCTAAAATAAGCGCTTTCTTATGGCAAGGCTCAAACAGAGGCTCAATACTCTTGCTGAAACCGATTACATCACTATTGTATCCTTTAAGCAAAGTCTTCTTTCCGTTGTGTGTTACACGTATCACGTTCACTGCTCCGATGGCTTCGGCTTCAGGCGTAATGGCATCCAGGTAGTCGATTACCTGTTCTTTGTACGGCAGGGTAACATTAAGCCCACATAAATTAGGCGTTGAATCAAGAATCTCTCGCAAGTTTTCAATAGACGGAATTTCATAGTTGATGTACTGCGCATCGATTCCTTCGTTCTCGAACTTCTCATTAAAGAAGCCCACCGAGAAAGAATGCCCCAGTGGATAGCCGATTAATCCATATTTATCCATCGCTCTTGGTTGTTATGTTCATAATATGTAGCAGACTAAAAACTATTTGGTTGCGAAATACATTGTGCAAACGCCGAATGTGAGTCGCCTGTAACTGGCCTTAGAAAAGCCTGCTTTACGCAGGATATCCACCATTCGATCGCCTTGTGGAAAGGCTTCAATGGTGGCCGTGAGATAGCGATAAGCTTCCTTATCTTTGGAAATCAGTCGGCCGTACAGGGGCAGAAACGTGTGCGAATAAACCTTGAACAGCCAGCGCATCGGGGCAGAAATGGGAGCGGTTAACTCGACAATGCTTAGGTGTCCGCCTTTTCTCAGCACTCGACACATTTCTGTCAATCCGCGGTCTAAATCTTGAAAGTTGCGTATTCCGAATGCTGCGGTTACGGCATCAAAAGTCTCGTCAGCAAAGGAAAGCGACAAACAGTCTTCTTTCTCGAACGAGATTATTCCCCGTAATTCCGCTTCTGCCACTTTTTTCTGGCCGATATCCATCATTCGTTGGGATATATCCACGCCCACAAGTCGACTTGGTTGCAATATCTGTGCAGCCAAAATAGCAAAATCGCCGGTGCCGGTCGCGATATCAAGTACCGTTTTCGGGGCAAAGGGTAATAACTGCTTAATAGCCCGTTTGCGCCAACCTTTATCAATATTCAACGACAAACGATGGTTCAGTGTGTCATAAGTGGGCGCGATACTATCGAACATCCGTTCCACTAATCGTCCCTTTTCGCCTAGGCCGTTGTAAGGCTTTATCTTCTCTTGTTCGTACATCGGGCATTTATCTCGAAGCCAAATAGGCTTTTACATTGCGTTCGATACGAGCGGAAATATCGCCATTCTCAATGGCTTTATCAAACTTCTGGCCTGTGATGTGCTCGTAAAGCTCAATATAGCGGTCGCTCACACTCTCGGCATAAGTATCTGTTATTTCGGGCATCGACTGTCCAGGCTCGTTCATAAAATCGTGTTCAATAAGCCATTGGCGCACAAACTCCTTAGAGAGTTGGCGTTGAGGCTCTCCCTTTTCAAACTTCTCTTCGTAGCCATCTGCATAAAAATAGCGACTGCTATCAGGTGTATGAATCTCATCGATAAGGTAAATCTTACCGTCACGTTTACCGAATTCGTATTTCGTGTCAACGAGAATGAGTCCCTGTTTAGCGGCTATTTCTTGTCCGCGACGAAATAGTTTGCGTGTGTAGTCTTCGATAATCGTGTAGTCTTCGGCCGTTACCACGCCTTGAGTGATAATCTCTTCACGCGAGATATTAAGGTCGTGCCCCTCATCGGCTTTAGTTGTCGGTGTAACGATAGGTTCGGGGAAACGTTGGTTTTCGCGCATACCTTCGGGCAATTTAACACCACACAACTCGCGCTCTCCGTCTTTATACGCACGCCAAGCACTACCCGTGAGGATGGAACGAATTATCATCTCCACCCTGAACCCTTCGCATTTAAGTCCCACGGTAACCATCGGGTCTGGCGTAGCGAGTTTCCAATTAGGGCAGATGTCGCGTGTAGCATCCAAAAACTGGGCTGCAATCTGATTGAGAACTTGCCCTTTAAAGGGAATGCCTTTGGGTAGAACGACATCGAAAGCAGATATTCTGTCGGTGGCAACCATCACCAGTAAGTCGTCGTCGATATTGTAAACGTCGCGTACCTTACCGTGATAAACACTCTTTTGTTTATCAAATCGGAAATCGGTTTTAGTCAGTGCTTGCATCATTTCTATCTTGTTTTAAGTCTGTTTCACTGTTCTTTGCCTTTGTCGTAAGTATCATAAGCATTTACGATCTTTGTTACCAGCTTGTGGCGCACAATGTCTTTCTGGCCTAACGTGATGACAGCAATATCGTCGATATTGCCCAATACCCGCAAGGCTTCACGCAAGCCGCTACGTTGTTCACGCGGAAGATCAATCTGGGTCATATCTCCCGTGATGATCATTTTGGTATTCCAGCCCATCCGAGTGAGGAACATCCGTATCTGTGCAGGCGTTGTATTCTGCGCTTCATCAAGTATAACTACTGCGTCACTCAATGTTCTGCCACGCATAAACGCCAATGGTGCAATCTGAATGACGTGCTTCTCCATCATATCTTGCAGTTTGACAGCTGGCAGCATATCTTCGAGCGCATCGTAAAGCGGCTGTAGATAAGGATCGATTTTATCTTTCATATCACCCGGAAGAAAGCCTAACTTTTCACCAGCTTCTACTGCCGGGCGACTGAGAATAATCTTTTTGGCCGTCTTCTCTTTCAAAGCCTTTACCGCTAAAGCAATACTGAGATAGGTTTTACCTGTTCCAGCTGGCCCTACGGCAAACAACATATCGTGTGTTTCGTATGCTTCGATGAGCTTCTGTTGGTTTTCGCTACGCCCTTTGATGGGTCTTCCTGAGATACTATATATGAGAACGCCTTTCACACTCTCTGCTTTGGTCTTACGATGCTTGATGATATCGAGGATGTCTTCTTCCGAAAGAGAGTTAAAACGTAGTAAATGCAGGCGTAGGTTCTCGGTGTTTTCTTCAAATTTACACATCTCTTCCTCATCGCCCAACACGCGAATGACATTATCTCTGGCTACGATGCGCAACTTCGGAAATAGCGACTTGATGACCTGCAAATTACCGTTGTTGACGCCATAAAACATCATCGGATCAATGTCTTCTAATAGGATATGCTTCTCTATCAATGTTGATAACCTTAAAAATCTTGATATTTCTGTTGCAAAAGTACATTAAAAATATGAAAGTTGCAAATAAATCGAATTGCGAATTTCAAGTTCTGAATTAATTTGTTACCTTTGCATACCAATTCGAGAGCATTCTGAATGAAACTTTCTAAAAACAGATATCTAAGCGGATTTGCTGTGATTGTGTTGTTATTAGCACTTGTTCGGCTGGTCTTTCCATCCGTAGCGAAACCGCTTTCACATACATCGAATTCCGACTCAATTACAAGCGAAAAATCAGATACCGTTAAATACACGACGATTAACGGCTTTTCTCACGATGATTTGCCGTTAAACGCAAGCCAATTAACAGCAAATCGCAAGGGGGCTCGATTCTTCCGTGCAGACGGGACAATTGCGAAGCATCGGATCAAGAGTGTTCCTCATTTCGGAAACGCATTTCCCGACCAAAACGATGTGCAATTGATCGCGGCTAACAAACACGGTGTTCAGCCTGTTATTGACCGCCAAGAGGCCGAGCGGCGCAAGTCGGAACTGGTGTATGTGGGTAGCAATCCTTTTTTCAGTGTAGATCGGTTGCACAGTAGTATCCCTTACTTAGTACCGCGGGCGGCCGTTCTGCTGCAAGATATCGGGCGTAATTTCTTCGACAGTTTGCAGTTGAAGGGTGTTCCGCTGCATAAAATCATTGTTACGAGTGTGATGCGGAGTAAGGCCGATGTAACCAAACTTCGTGGGCATAATGGCAATGCTACACAGAACAGTTGCCATCTTTACGGTACTACTTTCGATGTTTGCTATAACCGGTATAAAACTGTCGAGGCGCCCAACGGACCTCATCGGCGATCTGTTCGAAATGATACGCTGAAGTGGATATTAAGCGAAGTGCTTAACGACATACGTAAGTCGGGTAGGTGCTATATTAAATATGAGGTTCATCAGGGGTGTTTCCATATAACAGTGAGATGATATTTATATGCAAATACACAGTGTATTAATGTTATATCCGATGTGGAATAAAAGAAAAAGTAAATTAATGAAACTCTTTTTGAAGCTGATTATCGTCTTTATTTTATTTCTTTTTCCTTTTCTGATACAAGCTCAAACACCCATAGCGAATCGGGTGAAAGCTATGGCCAAGCATTTACCCGAAGGGGCGAATGTGATTGCAAAATACACGGATAATAAGCGTCACTGTTTGTATTATGGCTTACACAACCGCCTTTTCAGATACGATGTCATTAAAAATAAGAGTGAAAATGTCGAGTTCTCATCATCGGGATATGCCCGTATGCTCAATACTTTTGTCAGTCCCAAAGGTGATTTTATCTTTGTTGTAGTAGCAAAAATACAGGACGAAACAACTAAACCTTATGACAATGAGGAGCTATGGCGTTATGACTCTCATTCAAAAAAATCTTCGAAAATAGGTTCCGGCTTCAAAGTCGAGAAAAGAAAAGGTTGTTTTGTTATCAAGAAAGTGTCTAAAAAGAAAGATTCTATTCATCTGATGACTCGTCAACGATGGACGGCAAAGGATTACTATTTTGATTTAGATGGTCATATCATTTGGGGTAAGGACGAATATCAAATTGATTTACGTAAATTACGGTAATTGAAAAACGGGTATCGAATGATGTCGTATCATCCAATACCCATTCTTCTTTTTAATTTGTTAATAATTTAGTAGGCAAAAAGCGGATAGTCTCTCATTGTCTCATTGACCTTGGTACGAACTTTCGTGATGACAGCTTCGTCTTCGGGAGCGTTGAGCACTTCTTCAATGAGTTCGGCGATCAGCCCCATCAGATCTTCCTTGGCGCCGCGCGTGGTGATAGCTGCCGTACCGAGACGGATGCCACTTGTTTGGAAAGCGCTACGCGTATCGAATGGAACCATATTCTTGTTCACTGTAATGTCAGCTGCAACTAAGGCCTTTTCTGCTACCTTACCGGTGAGTTCAGGATATTTGGTACGTAGGTCTACAAGCATCGAATGATTATCTGTACCGCCGCTCACAATACTGAATCCACGCTTGACGAGCTCTTCTGCCAGTACTTTTGCGTTTTTCTGTACTTGCTTTGCCCAGTCTTTAAACTCTGGTTGCAATGCCTCTTGGAATGCAACGGCTTTGGCTGCGATAACGTGTTCGAGTGGACCGCCTTGTTGACCGGGGAACACGGCGCTGTTGATCAGCTGGCTCATCATCTTCACTTCGCCCTTTGGAGTTTTGAGTCCCCACGGGTTTTCAAAGTCTTTACCCATCAAAATGATGCCACCGCGTGGGCCACGGAGGGTTTTGTGTGTGGTAGATGTCACGATATGTGCATATCTTACAGGATTCTCAAGCAATTCGGCTGCAATCAGTCCGGCAGGATGTGCCATATCTACCATCAGCAATGCACCCACTTTGTCGGCAATCTCGCGCATACGTTTATAGTCCCATTCCCGACTGTAAGCGGATCCGCCACCGATGATCAGTTTGGGCTTGTGCTCGAGAGCGAGTTGCTCCATCTCGTCATAATCGACGCGTCCGGTTTCCTTTTTTAGGTTGTAACCGATGGGATTATACAAGATTCCAGAGGTGTTGACTAAGCTTCCGTGAGAGAGGTGACCACCGTGGGCAAGATTCAAACCCATAAATGTATCACCGGGTTTAAGACAAGCAAGCAATACGGCAGCATTGGCTTGCGCTCCGGAGTGGGGTTGCACGTTAGCAAACTCAGCTCCGAAGAGCTTCTTTACACGCTCGCGCGCTAAATCTTCAACAACGTCTACAACCTCACATCCGCCATAATAACGCTTGCCAGGAAGTCCTTCTGCGTATTTGTTTGTGAGGTAAGACCCCATTGCTTCCATCACTTCGTCGCTGACAAAGTTTTCAGACGCAATCAGTTCAATTCCTTTCAGCTGACGCTGGTGTTCTTTTTCGATTAAATCGAAAATCTCTTGATCTCTTTTCATAATTTAAGATTGTTGTTAGTTTAGGTTTGGTTATTATGAATTTAACAAAGTTCTACCTTATCAATGTCTTGTTCTTTGTCGCAGTAATGGCATTTCAAAATTCCCGAATCCTTATCGACAACATTAAAGATAGTCTGCATCGGCTCATTATTGGTGATGCATTTCGGGTTGTTACACTTAACAATATTGCGCAACTCATCAGGCGTATCTACTGTTTTTTTCTCTACCACCTCGTAATCTCGTATGATATTGAGAACGATCTTGGGAGCAACCACTGACAAACGAGAAATTTCCTCATCTGTAAAAAACTTATCCGATACTTTGATAATGCCCTTCTTACCGATTTTTTTTGACAGATAATTGTTTCCGATTGTCACAGGAGTCGTAAGATTGAAAAGCCCTAAAAGCAATGCTACTTGGTAGGTCTTCTCTGCGGGAATATGGTCGATCACCGTGCCGTTTTCGATAGCTGCGACTAATCTTTCCTTCTTGTTCATCTTCCTTCTGTTTTTACTTGTTTTGCGAATAATCTATACGATGATGGTTGTATCAGTCAAAACATCGTCCAGAGTGATTCCTAACACATAGCTGAATATTGCTTCGCGAGCATAGAGTCCATTCTGCGCCTGTTGGATATAATATGCGTGCGGATTATCGTCCACGTCATAAGAGATCTCATTTACACGCGGAAGCGGATGAAGAATCTTCATATTGGGCTTAGCGAGATGTAACATCTCACACTTTAATATATAGGTATTCTTCACACGCTCATATTCCATTAAATCCGAGAATCGCTCCTTTTGTACGCGAGTCATATAAAGAATATCAGCATCTGCGATCACTTTGTCATTGAAAGCAGTATGCTCTTGGAAGCGAATGCCATTCTCCTTGCAATAAAGTTTGTATTCATTCGGCATTGACAATTCTTTCGGTGCAACGAAATGAAATGTCGGATTAAAATGTCGCATCGCTGTAATCAGCGAGTGAACAGTGCGTCCGTATTTTAAGTCTCCCACCAAATAGATGTTCAGATTGTCGAGCGTTCCCTGCGTTTTATAAATAGAATATAGATCGAGCAGGCACTGAGATGGGTGCATATGAGCACCGTCACCGGCATTAACAATGGGTACCGGAGCCACTTCACAGGCATATTGTGCCGCTCCCTCGATGTAATGTCGCATCACGATGACATCCGCATAGTTAGCCACCATCAGAATTGTGTCTTTCAGCGTCTCGCCTTTGCTTACGCTTGAAGCCTTTGCATCAGTAAAGCCTATCACCTTGGCACCTAACCGATTGGCAGCTGTCTCAAAACTCAATCTCGTTCGTGTAGACGGTTCAAAGAACAGTGTGGCCACAATCTTACCTTTCATAAGCTCCCGATTGGGATACTTTTCAAATGCCTGTGCCATCTGGATCAGGTATAGAATCTGTTCTTTTGATAAGTCTGCGATCGTCACAAAATTATGTTTTTCCATCTGCTTGATGAGTTATTTTGGGTCAGTGGAGTTGTTTATTTCGGGTGCTAAGATACATATAATTTTTGAATCAGATAGTGATTTAGGAAGAAAAGTTGTACTTTTGCACACAAATTTATTATTACGTAACAGAAATGAGGAAAGCTTTCATACATTTTCTGTGGGGCACACTCAGTATGGTAGTATTGCTAACCGTAGCTGCTTTCACAGCTATTTGGTTTGGCTGGATAGGTTATATGCCGCCAGTTGAGGACTTGCAGAATCCGATAGATCGTTTTGCCACACAGGTTTATTCGGCCGACGGAGCTGTGATGGGCACGTGGAATTTCAATCGTGAGAATCGCATCTGCATCCCTTATTTTCAACTGTCTCCTCATCTTGTTCACGCGTTAGTGGCCACAGAAGATGCCCGTTTCTATGAACATTCGGGCGTGGATTTCATTGCCATTGGCCGAGCTATTGTCAAGCGCGGACTGATGGGACAGGCAAGTGCCGGTGGGGGCAGTACCATTACCCAACAATTAGCAAAACAATTGTATTCGGCAACTGTGCATTCTACTACCGAGCGCCTCTTTCAGAAACCTATCGAATGGATAATTGCTGTAAAATTGGAGCGTAATTATACGAAAGAGGAGATCATTGCGCTTTATCTCAATTACTTTGACTTTTTGCATAATGCCGTCGGTATCAAGACGGCAGCTAATACTTATTTTAATAAAGAACCCAAAGATTTGTCTGTAACAGAGTCGGCTACATTGATTGGTCTGTGCAAAAACCCCTCGCTTTTCAATCCCGTGCGTTATCCCGCAAGGTGTGTTGAGCGTCGAAATGTTGTTCTGGCACAGATGGTAAAAGCCGGATATCTTACCGATACTGAATATCGCAAATACAGTGCACAACCTTTGGCTTTGGACTTTCATCGTACTGATCATAAGGATGGTATTGCCACGTTCTTTCGCGAATTTCTGCGCCGCTATATGATGATGAAGCGCCCCAATCGATCTGATTATCCTGTCTGGAACAAACGACAATATGTTATCGATTCTATTGCTTGGACCACAGACCCGTTGTGTGGCTGGTGCAATAAAAATTTCAAGAAAAACGGCGATCCGTATAATCTTTACACCGACGGACTGAAAGTTTATACCACCATCGACTCGCGAATGCAGCGCTATGCCGAAGAAGCTGTCTATCGCCACGTAGCTAAATTCTTGCAACCCGAATTTACGAAAGAAAACCGGAGAAAGCCCAATGCGCCTTTCACTGATCAATTGACTCGACAGCAGGTACGTGCAATTATGGACCGATCGATGCGGCAGAGTGAGCGTTATCGCGTACTGAAAGAGGCAGGAACATCTGAGGCCGAGATCCGCCAGTCGTTCCGCACACCCACTGAGATGTCTGTCTTTACCTATCACGGAGACATCGACACCATAATGACGCCGATGGATAGCATTCGTTATTACAAGTCGTTCCTGCGTTCGGGCTTTATGAGTATGGAACCCGTTACGGGGCAAGTGAAAGCCTATGTCGGTGGCATCGACTTTTCACATTTTCAGTACGATATGGTGATGGAAGGCCGACGACAGATCGGCTCGACTATCAAACCGTTTCTCTATTCGTTAGCGATGGAAAACGGATTCTCACCTTGCGACAAGGCGCCTAACGTGCAGCAGTCTTACTTGGTAGCAGGTAAGAGTTGGACGCCGCGCAATTCCAGCCATAGTCGTTATGGGCAGATGGTTACCCTGAAATGGGGACTGGCGCAGTCGAACAATTGGATATCGGCCTATCTGATGAGCAAGCTAAATCCCAGCCAGTTTGTTCAGATGTTGCACGACTTCGGTATCAGCACCCCCGACATTCATCCTTCGATGGCGCTTTGTCTTGGCCCTTGCGAAGTGTCTGTGGCTGAGATGGTGAGTGCTTACACCACGTTTGCTAATCACGGTATCCGTTGCGCCCCGATGTTCGTCTCGCGAATCGAAGATAACGAGGGTAATGTCATCACTTCTTTTCAGCCCCGTATGAACGAGGTTATCAGCGAGGCAAGTGCTAATAAAATGCTCATCGAACTGATGGCTGTTGTCGATGAGGGAACGGCTAAGCGCCTTCGCTTTAAATATCATATTGAAGGTGAAATCGGCGGGAAAACCGGAACGACGAATCGGAATGCCGATGCGTGGTTTGTCGGATTCACACCTCAGTTAGTTAGCGGCTGTTGGGTGGGCGGCGAAGACCGCGACATTCATTTCGACTCGATGCGGATGGGACAAGGTGCAACAATGGCCTTACCTATTTGGGCATATTATATGAAACTGGTTTATGCCGACAAACGATTGCCATATACTTCTAATACATTGTTTGGAATTCCCCAAGGGTTTAATCCTTGTGAAAAAGAAGATAGTGAAATAAATGGATTTGAGATAGATGAGATTTATGAATAAACTGTTGTTTTTAAGAGTCAGGATCATTTATAGGAACATCCCAGGAAAAACGCATTAAATAAATACGCTGATTCAATATCGCAGGACAAAATAAAGAAAATGACGTCATATCTGTTTGAATATGACGTCACTTTTGCTTGAATATGACATCATATTTATCAGGGTATCTAGAAAAGATTGAACCAGACAGTTTCATAATGCGTTTTTCCTGGGGAACATCCTATTTTGAAAATGTAATGCTGCATATCTTAATTTGAGTGTGAGGTAGACAAAACCTCTTTTCAGAACAAGTGCCAAAATCGCAACGGAGTTACGAAAAATGTTACTGCCCTTACGCCATAAATACCGGTTTCTGATACTTAGAAATACGGTGACTGGAGTGTCGATTGTTTGTCGAACTCACGTTAATTGAGAAGTACGAGTAAAGTGATGATTTCTTGGTTTGGGTTATCTTTTAATAAAATCTTCGGCTCGTTGCAAATCGGCAGGTGTATCAATACCGATTGTTTCGACATCAGTCAGCCCCACCTTAATCTTATATCCGTTTTGAAGCCAACGCAATTGTTCAAGACTCTCGGCTAATTCTAAGGATGATTGGGGTAAGTTGGTGATCTCGGCAAGCACAGATACCCGATAAGCATAAATGCCGATGTGTTTTAAGAATGGATATCGGGCAAGCCAATCGGCCGATTCTGCGCCGCGAATAAACGGGATTACAGAACGTGAGAAATACATAGCATAGCCCCGATTGTCGAGAATAATTTTCGGAGAATTCGTATTCTGTAGGGCTTCGAGTGAAGTAAACGGCTTGCCGAGCGTTGCAATCTGTGTACCGGAATCCTCAAAGCATTCGCAAAGCGTTTCTATCTGCGATGATTGTATAAAGGGCTCATCTCCCTGAATATTGATGATAACATCGTAGTTACCGTTTATCTTTCTGACTGCTTCCGCTATTCGGTCTGTCCCGCTTTTATGGTCGGGAGAAGTCATTACGGCCTGTCCGCCGAACGCAATCGCGGTGTTGTAAATCCGTTCGTCGTCAGTAGCAACATAAACCGTATTCAAAATAGCTGCCACTTGCTCGTAAACTCTTTGTATAACAGGCTTTCCTCCGAGCACGGCCAAGGGTTTCCCGGGAAAGCGAGATGAAGCATAGCGGGCGGGAATGATTCCTATAAATTCCATATTTTATGCAATTATATGGGCAAAGATACTAAATTTTACTAATACTTCTTGGTCTGTCGCAGATTTTTTACTACTTTTGGGGGTGAACAAAAAACAACTCTGAACAGTGAAAAATAAGATATTCGTTTTATTGATGCTATTGATTCCGGTCGCCGTTTGTGCCCAAAAGATTACGTTAGGTTCGTGTATAACAAAAGACGGAGGCCAATATAAAGGTGAAATGGTAAGCGGAAAACCGGAAGGAAAGGGTAGTGTGCTCTATAAAAACGGTGATACTTACGAGGGTGAATATGTAAAAGGACGTAGGCAAGGTTATGGAATCTATACGTTTTCTGACGGTGAAAAGTATGAAGGACAGTGGTTCCAAGATCAGCAACACGGCCGGGGCACATTTTATTTTTCAAATAATAACAAATATGTTGGTCTCTGGTTCCGCGATTATCAACAAGGACACGGCATTATGTATTATTATAATGGTGATAGATACGAAGGAAATTGGTATCAAGATAAACGTCAGGGAAAGGGAAAATATATTTATTCCAACGGCGCTTATTATAATGGAGAGTGGAAAGATGATCTGAAATCGGGCCGAGGATTCTTTGATTGGGGAGACGGAACAACATACGATGGAATGTGGGCCAATAACCAACGATCGGGAAAAGGAACCAATCATTATGCTGACGGCGATGTATATATAGGCGAATGGCAATCGGATATCCAGAATGGAAGAGGTATCTATAAGTTTCAGAACGGTGATGTATATGAGGGCGATTACATCCAAGGCGAACGAACGGGTGAAGGAATCTTTAAATATGCTAATGGTGATCGTTATACAGGCCATTTCAAGGATGGTGATAAGAATGGACAGGGTACCCTGGTCTTGAAAAACGGCGATGTGTATCGAGGTCAGTGGAAAAACGATATGCAATGGGGAACTGGTCGATGGACACTGAAAAAAGGCGACGTTATTGAAGGAACCTTTGTCAAAGGATCAATTGACGGCGAAGTGATTATCCGCTATTCCGACGGTTCAAAATTCAAAGGACAATATAAAAAGGGTAAGCGTAACGGGCCGGCTATTGAAGAGGACAAAAACGGAAACCGTTTCGAGGGTACTTATATCAATGACCGCCGCGACGGAAAGTTTATTGAGAAAGACCGTAACGGAAAGATTACAGCCCGCGGACATTATGATTCCGGCAGACGATTTACAGACTAAAAACAATCATATTATGATTATTGACACGTTAGACAATTTTGAAAGATACGTTTCTTTGAATCCTTTGTTCAGAGATGTCATTACATTTATCCGATCGAATGATATCAGACAGATGTCATTAGGAAAACATCCCATCCAAGGTGATGATCTGTTTGTCAACATTGCGAAATTCAATGGAAAAGCAAAAACAGCGGCTGTGCTTGAGTCTCATCGTCGGATGATTGACATTGCCCTCTGCTTCAATGCCGATGAAACGTTCGGTTATACGCCTGCTGATGCACTTCCGGAAGCTGTGTATCACGCCGAAGACGACTATTCTGTATATCCCGGTATTTCTGCACACACTTATTTGACAACCCATCCAGGAATGTTCACTATCTTTTTCCCACAAGAGGGGCACGCACCTTGTATATCGCAGGAAAACGAACTTCATAAGGCAATCTTCAAAGTAAAGGCATAATTATGGCAACAAAGCAGAAACATATAGGGTTAGTAAGAAATGATACTTATCTCGAGCCTTATGAAGAGGCCATCCGTGGACGTCATGATCACGCACTGTGGAAACTGAATCAACTTACGAAAAACGGTAAAAAAACGCTGAGTGACTTTGCCAACGGACACGAGTATTATGGACTTCATAAGACAACTCGGGGATGGGTATTCCGTGAGTGGGCACCAAACGCCACAGAACTCTATCTGGTGGGTGACTTCAATGATTGGAGTGAAACGGTGAAATATCGTGCGAAACGCATTGAGGGAACGGGAAATTGGGAATTGAAATTGTCTGAGAAGGCAATAAAGCACGGCGATCTGTACAAAATGCGAGTGCATTGGAATGGTGGAGAAGGTGAACGAATCCCTGCATGGTGTCGTCGAGTAGTTCAGGATGAGGAGACAAAAATCTTCTCAGCACAGGTTTGGAATCCTGAGCCTTACAAATGGAAAAAGCAGCACTTTAATCCTACCACATCTCCGTTACTTATTTACGAGTGCCACATCGGGATGGGGCAGGATGCTGAAAAAGTAGGATCCTACATCGAATTTAAAGACAATGTGTTGCCGCGTATCGTGAAAGACGGCTATAATTGCATTCAGATTATGGCCGTTCAGGAGCATCCTTATTATGGCAGCTTCGGTTATCACGTTAGCTCTTTCTTTGCTGCCTCGTCTCGATTCGGAACTCCCGAAGAGTTGAAAGCACTCATTGATGCAGCTCATCAACAGGGTATTGCCGTCATAATGGATATTGTCCACTCGCACGCTGTAAAAAATGAAGTAGAAGGTTTGGGCAATCTTGCCGGCGATCCCCATCAATACTTCTATTCCGGCGATCGCCGTGTGCATCCTGCTTGGGATAGTCTTTGTTTCGATTATGGCAAAGATGATGTCGTTCATTTCCTCTTATCCAATTGTAAATACTGGCTCACGGAGTTTCATTTCGATGGTTTCCGCTTCGACGGCGTCACCTCGATGCTTTATTACAGTCACGGACTCGGCGAGGCATTCTGCAACTACGGCGACTATTTCAATGGTCACGAAGACGATAATGCCATTTGTTATCTCACGTTGGCCAACCTTTTGATTCACGAGGTTAATAAACATTCGATCACTATTGCCGAAGAAGTGAGCGGTATACCGGGCCTTGCCGCCAAGTTTACCGATGGCGGAATGGGGTTCGATTATCGTATGGCGATGAACATTCCCGATTTCTGGATCAAGACGATTAAAGAACTTCCCGACGAGGATTGGAAACCGAGCGCAATCTTTTGGGAGATGAAGAATCGGCGTGCTGACGAAAGAACGATTTCTTATTGCGAGAGTCACGACCAGGCACTTGTCGGTGATAAGACCATCATTTTCCGTCTGATCGATGCCGATATGTATTGGCATTTCAAAACCGGCGATGAAAACGAGCTTGTACATCGGGGCATTGCTCTTCACAAAATGATACGTCTTGTCACGGCGGCAGCCATTAACGGTGGTTATCTCAACTTTATGGGAAACGAGTTCGGCCATCCGGAATGGATCGACTTTCCGCGTGAAGGCAACGGATGGAGTTATAAATATGCGCGAAGACAATGGAATTTGGTAGATAATCTCGAATTAGACTATCATTATCTCGGTGATTTCGATCGAGCAATGCTCGGCGTAATCAAGAGTGAAAAAGGCTTTAACAAAACGCCCGTACAAGAAATCTGGCATAACGACGACGACCAAATCCTCGCCTTTATGCGTGGCGACTTAATTTTCGTCTTCAATTTCAGTCCTACACATTCATATACCGACTATGGCTTTTTAGTTCCGGTCGGTGCTTATGATGTAGTGCTGAATACTGATGCTAAGGCTTTCGGCGGAAACGGATTGGCTGATGACACAGTCACACATATCACCAACTACGACCCGCTCTATGCCGATGCGCGTAAAGAGTGGCTAAAACTCTATATTCCGGCAAGATCAGCTGTGGTCGTAAAGAAGAACTGATGATGGAAAACTTTCACGGCAGGAATAGCACAAATGTACTGCGTGTGACGTGTGCTATCCTCTTTTTGACTTTCTCATTAGCTTATCTTTATTGTTATCAGGCAAATGAGTTGATTTTCGCACAACACGTGTTATCGGGTGGTCGAACCTGCTATAATCCCATAGTCGGTGCTGTGCTAATTACGCTTGTGCTCTTTTTGTTGCACAAGGTTATAGCAACATCGATACGTATTCCGTGTCTACTGTATGCCCAGACTTATTTTCTGCCACTACTTTTGCTACTGATCTTGACAGATATCAGTCCTGATCTTGACCGTCATTCTACTTTTGGCATCTGGTTGTGGCTCTTTCCATTGCTACTGATTATTCACGGCGGAGCCTTGTGGATGATACATCGGGCAACGACATCCCCAAAGAATCGCCCCCCAATAGATTTCTTTTCACAAGCGATGTGGGTCAATATAATTCAGTTAGTTATAATGTTTTTTTTAGTTGGACAAGTTGGTTCGGGCAATGATACATTTCATTATCGAATGGCAGCAGAGAAAGCATTGGTGAAAGGTGATTATACAGCAGCACTCAGTCCAGGAGCAAACGCATTACAGACAGATACGAATCTCACAATGATTCGTATCTATGCGTTGTCCCGAAAGAAGCAACTCGGCGAACGACTCTTTGAGTATCCGCTCGTCGGTGGCTCGTCTGCACTTCTCCCGAACGGAAATAACGTCCGGCTGTCGATATATCCTGAGAGCAAGATTTACCATTATCTCGGTGTACGAATCAAACAGACAATGACGCCATTAAATTACCTGCAATTCCTTGATCGCCGTCATTTGGCCAAGCGTCCGGCCGCCGATTATCTGTTGTGTGGTTATTTGCTCGACTGCAATCTCGATGATTTCGTTCGCACACTTCCGCATTATTACGACATAAAAGGACCTCTACCCAAGCATTATCGTGAGGCTTTAACACTCTATACACACCTGCATTCTACTCCCACTATCATCTATCATGACAGCGTGATGGATGCAGATTTTCAAGATTTCCAAGATATGGAACACAGCGAAAGAAATAAAACCATACGCCAAACTAAGCTCCGTGATACGTACGGCAATACCTATTGGTTTTATTACCAATATGGCAAGATTGGGAAAAAGATTCGAACCTAATGGTTTTTCTGATTAACTAAAACATAATATAAAACACATTCTTTCTTGTAATATAAAGTATTGACAATCAGTCTTCTATAAATATCTTTTCAATTTGCACCTAATCTCCTAGTGATTGATGGTTGATCATCCTGCGATTAACCGTTAGTTGTCTTTCGATTAACGATTAATTACACGCTAAAAAATTATTAATGAGAAATGATGGATATTCAAGTTGAGAACGACTCTTTGATTAGGATGTTTTCATAGACTCATAATAGAGAGTTACGTTTTCTTTTAAGATTAGAAAAATAAGAAGTTCACAAGATTATGAATCGTAATTTTGTGAACTTCTTATATCTTTATTTGTATCGAATTACTTGTGTGTAGCTTTCCACCAGGCCGTTTTCTTCATTCCGGTAGTGGCTAATGAATTGGTGGATAGATCAGAAATGGTAATTCCTGAATAGGTATTGATCTTATGTTTGCCCGGTCTATACAGCGAGGAATAATAGTATTCTGTATTGGATTTGTAAGGAACCGTGCGACTGAGTTGCGCTTGGAATTTGTTACGTAATGTCTCATCGGTACAGAGATTTCGTACATAGTCACCGAAGTCATAAAAAATCGGTGGAGCATAACCATCGAGATCCTGTATGGAATTGATTAACGATGTGTTAAAAGTGTATTGTTTGTTGATTTCTTTCATTATTTTTGCGATACTGTCCACTTGTGAACAGTCAGTTATGCCGATAGTTCCGCAGTGATAAGCAGTACCTCCTATCTCATAATTATTATAGAAGTTATAGAACTCGTCACATATAGCCTGATAATCGGGAGTGATATTTGCCAAATGCTTCCATATCTTTGCGTAAGGCATTCCGAATGCCATAATCTCTGTGGGACAGCCGATTAAATATCCGGTAACTTCTTTCAGCTGATAAGCCGTTTCTATATTCGACATATTACAGTCGTCAAACATTAGGTATTGCAGCTTTTTGATACCCGAGGCAGAGATGCCCGAAACCAGCGCCGAGATGTCCGTCTTTGCCTCACTGCCGCCGAACCACCGAGTACTTCGGGTAATCGGACCATCGTATTCGGATATTTTGGCATTCAGATAAATACTTCGTGAAGCAGCTGTAAAATCTTTTGCTTCAAGCCATCCGTAGCCGTGGCTGCCGATAATCATAGCATAAGTGTCAGCAGGTGCATAGGATTTGACTTGATTCAAAATATAAGTGATCCAATGTGAAGAGTTCAATGCCAACTTATTTGCAGCTGTATTCTGATAGCGACGGAGCGTATCATCTACACACTTGCCTTCTTCGTACTTTACTTTAATCAGCACTCCCGAAGTAGAACTTTCTGAAATAAAAATCATCAAGTTCTTATCGCCGAGTCCATTCTGATTTTTTATCGCTGTCTTTATATCCAAGATATTTTGTTGGAAAAAGTCATAAAGATTACGACTGTTTCCTGTCCAAGGCATATATACGAATACGGTCTTGGCTGCATTACGGTCCGGCAATGGTGACTCAATAGGATCTTCGTGACAAGATGAGAGTAGACAGAGTGCACTCAGTAATATAAACAGATATTTCTTCATTGTTATTTCTTTTTAAGTTCGGCTATTGATTCTTTCAGTGCGGCAATCTTTTCTTCTGAGTCGCTTTGTTTCTTACGCTCCAAAGCGACAACGGTCTCGGGGGCGTGAGCTACGAATTTCTCATTGGAAAGTTTCTTTTTAATGCCTGCAAGGAATCCTTCCAAATGAGCGAGTTGGGCTTCCTGCTTGTTAAGCTCGGCCTCAATATCAATCAGATTGCCTATGGGTACAGCATATTCATCCGTTCCGACCATAAATTGAGCTGCATCGACAACTTTCTCTTTGACTATTTCGATAGCTTGCAAATTAGCCATTTTAAGGATGACCTCATTGTAGTCGGTATAGCGGTTTTGATTGACAACATTCAATGTGAGTTGTTTTTTGGGCGAGATGTTTTTCTGGTTGCGCACGGTGCGTACGCCGCCGACAATTTGTTTGACGGCTTCAATGTCTTCGACAAGTTTTCTTTCTGTCTCTGTCGGAGCCGGCAATTCTAAGCGTTCGCGCATAATCGAGTTGCCCTCTTTACGATCATAGAGATGCTGCCAAAGTTCTTCGGTGATGAAAGGCATAAACGGATGGAGCATTTTCAGCAATGCATCGAAGAAGCGAAGAGTTGCATCGAAAGTCTCACAGTCTATCGGCGAACCATAGGCGGGCTTCACCATTTCGAGGAACCAGCTTGAAAACTCATCCCAAAAGAGCCGATAAACGAGCATTAAGGCCTCTGAAATACGATATTTCGAGAACTGATCATTGAGTTCCTCATTTACTATTCGCAATTTGGCATCAAACCATTTTACAGCTATTTTATTGACTTTCGGCTGCACTTCATCAGTCACTTGCCAGCCTTTGACAAGTCGGAAAGCATTCCAAATCTTGTTATTGAAGTTGCGTCCTTGTTCGCAAAGACTTTCGTCAAACAGTATATCATTGCCTGCCGGAGCAGAAAGCATCATTCCCATACGCACTCCGTCGGCGCCATATTTGTCGATAAGCATCAGCGGGTCGGGTGAGTTGCCTAATGATTTAGACATCTTCCGACCGAGTTTGTCACGCACAATACCTGTGAAATACACATGTTTGAATGGCATCTTGCCCCGATATTCATAACCGGCCATAATCATTCGAGCTACCCAGAAGAAAATAATATCCGGTCCGGTGACTAAATCTGATGTGGGATAATAATAATTGATTTCTTCATTATCTGGTTTATTGATTCCATCGAAGACAGAGATGGGCCATAGCCAAGATGAAAACCAGGTATCGAGACAGTCTTCATCCTGTTGTAAGTCGGCGGAAGTCAATGTACTGTCTTGCTGTTTTGCTTTCGTCAAAGCATCTTCGACAGAGGATGCGACCACACATTCGCGCTTGCCGCCAACCGTGAAGTAGTAAGCCGGAATACGATGTCCCCACCAAAGTTGGCGCGAAATACACCAATCTTTAATGTTTTCGAGCCAGTGGCGATAAGTATTTTTGTATTTAGATGGATAGAATCGGATTTCATTTTCCATAACGGGCGGTAAAGCCATATCGGCAAAGTGCTGCATATTCAAAAACCATTGCGTGCTCAATTTGGGTTCAATAGGCACGTTGGTACGCTCAGAAAAGCCCACTTTGTTATTATAATCCTCTACCTTTTCCATTAGTCCAGCTTGTTGTAAATCGATAGTGATCTGCTTGCGCACCTCCATTCGATCCACACCTACATACAATCCGGCAGCCTCGGAAATTGTTCCATTGTCGTTGAAAATATCAATAGTTTCTAAATTATGCTTCAAACCGAGTGCATGGTCATTGATGTCGTGGGCTGGCGTAACTTTCAAACACCCCGTACCGAACTCGATATCAACATACTCGTCTTCTATAACGGGAATCTCTCTGCCCACCAATGGCACAATGACGTGCTTGCCTTTGAGCCACGTATTCTTCGGATCGTTGGGATTGATACACATAGCAGTGTCGCCCATAATGGTTTCCGGGCGTGTCGTTGCCACAATAGCATAGTGTTTCGGATCTTCAACCACCCGATATTTCAAATAATAGAGCTTAGAATGTTCGTCTTTATAAACCACCTCTTCATCAGAAAGTGCCGTTTGAGCTTGCGGATCCCAGTTTACCATTCGCACGCCGCGATAAATCAATCCTTTGTCGTAGAGATCGCAAAAAACCTTAATCACACTCTCGGAGCGCGTTTTGTCCATTGTGAAAGCCGTACGATCCCAGTCGCAAGAAGCTCCAAGCTTACGAAGTTGTTGCAGTATGATGCCGCCGTGTTCGTGTGTCCAATCCCACGCGTGACGCAAAAACTCGTCGCGCACAAGGTCGGTCTTCTTAATACCTTGCTGTGCGAGCTTGTTTACGACCTTTGCTTCTGTGGCTATCGAAGCGTGATCTGTACCCGGAACCCAACACGCATTCTTTCCTTCCATTCGTGCACGACGTACTAAGATATCCTGAATCGTGTTGTTAAGCATATGTCCCATATGCAGTACACCGGTGACATTGGGTGGTGGAATTACTACGGTGTAAGGCTCTCTACCATCAGGTTTGCTGCTGAAAAGATGATTGTCAAGCCAATATTGATACCATTTCGACTCTACTTCTTTGGGTTCGTATTTACTTGCTAATTCCATTTTATCTGTTTCCGTATTTACTCCTTTAATTATAAAAGGCGGTGCAAATATACGAAGAATCTATGTAAAATCAGCAGGATTTAATAGAATCGTATAAGTTTCCGTGAACAAAGAATTTCCTTTTCACAATATTTGATTATTCGAGATGCTGCTCGCGCACCGTCCGTGATGATTACTCTTTAGAAATGAACAGCGTATAGCATGTAGGCGGAGGAAAACCTGTGGTCGTTAATTTTCCGCCCCTTGTAGTCAATCCAAAGCCTAAAGATTTCGGCAAGACTGAAAAACATTTGCAGGGCGGAGGTCAATATCCCCGCCCCGCTTTTCTTGACAGTATCCATCTTAGTTCTCTTATAGTTTTCTTGCAATTCTTTTTCGATTCTCTTGCAATCCTTCCTTAAAACTCTTACAGGCAAAATGAATAAACGAAACAATTCTTGAAGATATCTCTTAGGCCGATGGGTGCTTCTCCTTGAAAAATTCCGAAAAAAGCACTTCCACTTCCGCTCATTTGTGCATACACGGCTCCTGAACGGTACAGCGCTTCTTTAACAGTCCTTAGTTCAGGATGCACGGCGAAAACGGGGACCTCGAAATCATTGGTCAATCCGTCTTTCCACGTCTCGACGGGCTGTCTGACAATGTCTCGGCAACATCGGACAGGCTTTTGGGGCGCGATGGCGGCATAGGCCTCGCGAGTGGAAACGGAAATCTCGGGCTTGACAACGACGAGTGAATGGCCACACAGCTGATCTGCCGGTCCCTCTGCCGGCGAAAGGATATTGCCGATTCCCGTTGCATAAGCGGGTTCGGCAGTGATGAAGAAAGCACAGTCTGCTCCCAACATCGCGGCATAGTGCTCCATTTCAGCTTTGCTGATATTCAGTCGAAAACGCTCGTTGAGGAGACGGATCATAAAGGCGGCATCGCTCGAGCCACCTCCTAAGCCTGCCTGCGAAGGAATTCGTTTGTACAAGTGCACGTGCACACGATCGAGCTGATGGTCACGGGCCAGTAATCGGTAGGCTCTGACCACCAGATTGTCTTGTTCGTTTCCGTCGACGACATTGCCCGTTATTTTCAGATCGCACGACGTATCCGACGGAAAGGCTCCATCCATTCGTTTTACTTCAAGGACATCGTACAGTGGAATGGGATAAAATACCGTTTCAAGATCGTGATAACCGTCAGGGCGGCGGGCCACGATATTTAGCCCTAAATTAATCTTAGCACAGGGAAATGTAATCATCGTCGCTTCTTTTTATTATGCAAAAGTAATCAATAAAGTGGAAAGATCGGGATATTTTTTGTATTTTTGCACTCGATTCTCGGCAGAACCGGGTCTGTTATCCATTCTGTACGATAATCAGAATTACAATACGAAATATGCCGGAAAATAAAGGAAAAGGTAGGAAGAAATCATCGGCTCTGATCGATTCTCAATACGGGCATCTGCAACCGCAGGCCTTGGAAATCGAAGACGTAGTGTTGGGTGCGTTGATGATCGACAAAGATGCTTTCTCTATTGTCAGTGAGATCATTCGTCCCGAAACTTTCTATGAACCTCGGAATCAGAAAATTTTCACAGCAATTCGCCATCTCAATATGAATGAGCGCCCAGTGGATATTCTCACGGTTACGGAGGAACTGAAACGCGAAGGAACGTTGGAAGATGTCGGGGGAGGTGCACGTATTGTCGAGTTGAGTTCTCGCGTGGCTTCGTCAGCCCATATCGAGTATCACGCCAATATCTTGGCGCAGAAATTCCTGGCTCGTCAGCTCATTACGTTTGCCGGCCAGATCGAGAGTGAGGCTTTTGACGAGACTTCCGATATAGCTGAACTGATGCAGCACGCCGAGGGTAGGTTGTTCGAGATCTCTCAGAAGAATATGCGACAGGATTATACGCAAGTAGAACCTGTGGTACGTCAAGCAGTAGAGATTCTTCAAAAGGCTTCTGCCAGCAGCGGTGGGTTGACCGGCGTGGCGTCGGGATTTACCAAATTGGATGATATTACGTCAGGTTGGCAACCTTCCGATTTGGTTATCATTGCAGGGCGTCCAGCAATGGGTAAGACTTCATTTGCATTGAGTATAGCTAAGAATGTAGCCGTCAATTATGATGAACCGATTGCATTTTTCTCGCTCGAAATGAATAACGTGCAGCTGGTCAACCGTCTTATATCCAATACTTGCGAAATCGCAGGTAACAAAATGTTAAGCGGTCAACTCACGCCCGATGAATGGGAACGGTTGGACAAGAACTTGCAGAAGTTGAAAGAAGCTCCTCTTTATATCGATGATACGCCTGGATTGTCAGTCTTTGAACTGCGTACGAAAGCACGCCGATTGGTTCGGGAGAAAGGTGTGAAGGTGATTATGATCGACTACTTGCAGCTGATGAATGCCAACGGAATGAAGTTTAATAGTCGTCAAGAAGAGGTTTCGACAATCTCACGATCGCTAAAAGGTTTAGCTAAAGAGTTGGATATCCCGATATTGGCACTCTCACAGCTGAACCGAACCGTAGAAAACCGTGAAGGACTCGAAGGCAAGCGTCCGCAGTTGAGTGATCTCCGTGAGTCAGGAGCCATTGAACAAGATGCCGATATGGTGCTTTTTGTGCATCGTCCGGAGTATTACCATATCTTTCAAGACGAAAAAGGAAATGATCTCCACGGCATGGCACAAATTATTATAGCCAAGCATCGTAAAGGCGCTACGGGTGATGTACTTCTCACTTTCCGAGGAGAATATACCCGATTTGAGAATCCTGAGGACGGATTCAGTCATTCTTCTACACCTGATTCAGGCGGAGAAATTATCGGAAGTAAAATGAATGGAAACAATATTCCATCTGACTCTCTGCCAATGCCTGATAATGATATGCCTTTCTGATTCGATAATATTGTTTATAACAAATTGTTAGGGTGAGTTCCACCTTTCAACAGCGTTGCTCCCCCTATGGAAAAATTAGATCAAGTTTATGATAAGAGAAAATAGAATAAAAACTTCGTTCTCCTTGTGGAAAAAGATTATAGGTGAGTCCTTACTCTTCCTTTTATTTTTCTCGCTCCCTCTTTCAGCCCAAACAAACAGAGTTTTGAGGGATAGCTTAGCCACAGCCTCAGAACGAGTGGCTTACCATCCGGACAGCATTGATCTGCGATTACGCAAAGCTTCGTGGAATATAATGTTAGAACAATGGAGTTTTGCTCGCGATGAATACGACTATATACTTCTTCGAGAACCTGATAATATTGCAGCACTTTATTATCGTGCCTTTGTCAATGAGAAATTAGGGAGATTGAATTTTGCTCGCTTGGATTATGAGAATCTTTTGAAGCGTGTACCCGGAAATTTTGAAGCACAGTTGGGGTTAGCATTACTTAATGAAAAAGATCATCATTACACAGAGGCCTTCAATCAAATTAATCAGCTTATTGACCAATTTCCCAATAACCCCATAGCATATGCGGCGCGAGCTGGTATCGAGAAAGAACGGAAGATGTATGAATTGGCGGAATATGATTATGGAGAGGCTATCAAACGCGATATTACTAATATCGATTACATTTTAAACCGTTCAGATGTACGCTATTTGTTAAGTGACTATGTAGGAGCACGGGAAGATCTCGATAGAGTAGTTAATCTCGGTATTTCTCGTGCTAACCTCCGAAAGTATTACAACCGATTAAAAATTAAAAGGAAAAATTAAGGAATATATTTTCACAATAGAATATGATTTACCGTAATTTATCATAATATATATTATATATCTTAAAGTAGTTGGAGTGAGCGGAAATGGAAAGACCTCACTCATAAAACTTCTTTTGGGATTGAATATAGAATGTATCCGCATTACCACCTCTTACCGCGTATAGTGCGCCAGACCTATACTTTATAATAAGAAGAACAACGAGACGCCTATTACAGAAACAATAGCGCCGATAACTCCCTTGACGGTGAGGCGCTGATGAAACAGGTAATAAGACAGAGGCAGGATGATAATAGGACTCATTGACATCAGTGTACTGGCAATTCCGGCCGCAGTATACTGCACAGCAACCAACGAGAAACCCACACCCACAAGCGGTCCGCTGATAACAGCGATGATCATCGCCAACATCCCCTTGCGATCTTGTACGCTGTGAACAAACAATCGACTCTCGCCCTTGAGCAACAACCACGCCGTAAAACATATCAGACCCGTGATGCAACGGATTGCGTTGGCACTGAACGGTAGCAGCGGCCCTATCTTAGGAAGCAATTCAGCCGGCACTTCGGCGATGTAGGTTTTGATGCCCATCATTCCGAGAACTAATCCTAAGCCCTGTCCTACCCCAGATCCAATACCGTAAAGCACACCTTTAAGCGGCAGTTGAAGCACCAGTCGCTTGCCCTCTCCGCGTCCGAGCACTGACACGGCGATACCACCGATCGTCACAGTCATTGCCACTAAGCTCTGCCAACCCAGCTTCTCGTCCATCAAAAGCCACGCTGAAACGGCCGCATACATCGGAGACAGGGTGACAAGAAGCTGTCCGTAACGCGAACCAATGGTGAGGTAACTGTTCAGGAGACACCAATCGCCGAAGAAATAGCCAACAAAGCCCGACAAGGCAAGCCACATCCACGTATCTACC
Organism: Hoylesella pleuritidis; assembly: GCF_963541955.1. Lineage (NCBI taxonomy): Bacteria > Pseudomonadati > Bacteroidota > Bacteroidia > Bacteroidales > Prevotellaceae > Hoylesella > Hoylesella pleuritidis. Next base: position 57,375 of record NZ_CAUTUT010000005.1, read on the forward strand.
CGCGCATAAACAGGAAATGGATAGCCTGCCAGCACCCACGTCAAAATACAAGACAACACACATCCCAGCAACATTCGCCACACATTCAGCACCAATCCACCCCACTGTCTGCCAGCAACTTCGCAGGAAAGCGCTGCCACCGTAAACGAGAATGCTACGCCCAAAGAGATGATTTCTCCAATATATACCATTTTTCTATGGTTAGGATAAAAACAGATTTTGCGGCTGCAAAGATAGTAAAAAATCTAAGATTACGAAAGAAAACACCTTATTGTACATAGAAAGTGTATAAATTAAATGTAGGGACAGATACAATCGCCCTGTCCCTACCAACCTACCACTACAAATTATTCTTGCGGCAGCATAACAACTGAAATGCAATTGCCACTTTGAAGAATCTGTTTCATTAAATTGCACAAATCTTGTGGAGTTTGTGCCTTGATAATCTCTTTGTAACGAGCGTGCAGATCGATACCATACCTACGATACATATTGATAACACCACTCCAATAGGCATTGGTCTTCACTGCATTGTCTACATTCTTGAGCATATACTCTTTAACTTTGGCTAACATCGACGCGTCGCAGGTGCGGGTCATCTCTTTGGCTTCTTGGCGGATAATTTGCAGAGCCGTATCCTTTTTCTCCGGCTTCATCGGACAGGTTACAAGAACAGTATAATCGTGATATCCATCTTCAAGGGTAGCATTGCCTTCTGCACCGCACGAATAAGCAGCCCCAGCATCTTCACGAATTTTTTTGAGATAGACCATACTGAGAACCTGACCGATCATATTCACTCGGACTGCATTCTCAATTGTATAAGGCAAATCTGTATTGTGCCAGAACAGATAAGCCATCGCTTTCGGTGTTTCCATCTTGCGACGGAAAGTGTTGTCGATTACTCCCTTTTGGAAAGCATTGGTAATATGTCCTTTCTCTATCTTTCCTTTGGCGGGAAGCGATGCCAGATAACGGCAGATCAACTTACGTAGCTGCGGCTCGTCGAAGTCGCCGATGAAACTGAATGTCCATCCGCGGGCATTGGCTGTGCGCTCGCGGGCAATCTTCAAGATACGAGCATAATCGATCTGGGGCAGATCATCCATCAAAACGGGTTTGAGTCGCGGATTATGTCCATAAATCGTAGCTGCCAAAGAATCGCTAAAAATGACATCGTGCGAAAGATTGCGGTTTTTAAGAACTATCTTCCACGAATCTATCAGTTTATTGAATGCCTTATCGTCGCGTGTGATATCAGTGAAATAAAGGTGTACCAATTGGAGCATAGTTTCCACATCACGTTTCGACGAAGAACCTCCGACACCTGTATAGAGATCGCCGATGGAGAGATGAGCATTGGCTATCTTTCCAGCTAAGATCTTAGGAAGTTCCATACTGGGGAAGCCGCCTAAACCACTGATACCAATTATATCATCAAATACCGCGAGATTAACATAGTCTTTCGAACCGTAAAGCGACTTGCCGCCATAACCCGTAGCGGAAAGATTGACCTGATCTTTCTTGAAGTCTGTCTTTTTCAAGATCACTGTAACACCATTAGAAAGCGTGAGCTCCTTATAATCGAATCTATCATTCTTCTTTTCTTTGACAATTCGCCCTGATTTCGGCAAATTAGTCATCAGAGGTTTGTTCTTGACATTGTCCACATAGGGAGTGAGCTTCGCATTTCGGGCTGCGTGAACAGCTTCGAGCAGCGCTTCACGAGTAGGATAAACATTACCTGGTTTCTCGTTATTGAAATTGACAATAACGAGATTACGATCTGTCTTAGGCAGCAACTGCGGGAGGATTCCGTTAATATCACTCAGTGGTATCATCGGAATGAGTTCTTTCATTATCTGATAATAATCCTCGAAAGCCGGGATCGGTTCGTTGGATAAGAAATTGCCTTTATAATCATCGGCAAATGATGCGCTACTACGCTTATCACGACTGTTGAATGCTTTATCCAGACTGCTGAGAATATTAGCCTTGGCACGATCGTATTCCGCCTGTGTAAAACCAAACTCAGAAGCACGATAAGCCTCTACCAATGCTGCTTGAATAGCAATGGATGCCTTTTCTATATCTTTCGGTGCAGCACTGATGGTAAAAGCATTTTTGGTTTTGGCAAAGATAAAGGAACCGTCGCCAGCACTGGCACCGATAAAAGGATAGTCCGTTTTTTGTGCAACTTCAACAAACCTGTCATTAAGCATTCCGAGAGCCAAGTTTTTGACATAATTGGCAACGATATAATCCATCTTTCCTTTCAACGAGTCCGGCCACGCATCGTGCTTAAACATTACTTCGACAACACTGTTAGACTGCTCTTTATCTTTATCGATAATAATAATAGGCTGTTCATTATCAGGTACAGGCTCATCTAACACGGGTGCCATATTATTGGGATTTTTAATGGAACCAAAAAGTTTCTTGATCATCGCCTCCGTATGGTCAACATCTACATCTCCTACGACAATGATACCTTGATTAGATGGATGATACCACTTCTCATAATAGTCGCGCAATTCTTTTGGTTTAAAATTGTCGACAACGCTCATTAGTCCGATCGGGAAACGTGCACCATACTTAGACCCCGAGTACAATGTCGGAAGATTGCGCTCTAACATACGTGAATTTGCACTGGTCCGTTCACGCCATTCTTCGTGAATGACACCACGTTCTTTGTCTATTTCAACAGGATCAAGCGTAAGTGCATTAGCCCAGTCGTGTAGAATCAACAAACAAGAATCTAAAGCACTTTGACGGGTAGTGGGCACATTAGAAATGTTATAAACGGTCTGATCGATTGATGTGTAAGCATTCAGGTCGCCTCCGAACTTTACACCCAAACTTTCACAATACCGAATCAGTTCATTTCCTTTGAAATGATCAGTACCATTGAAACACATATGTTCAAGAAAATGGGCCAATCCACGCTGGCTCTCTTCCTCCTGAATAGATCCTACTTTTTGTGCAATATAAAAGTCGGCACGATGCTCGGGCCAATTATTGTAACGAATATAATATTTCAATCCGTTAGGCAATGTACCGATACGTACAGCCGTATCGACAGGAATTTGAGGAATCTGTGTTTGTGCAACCACCTGAAAAGAGGCTAGCACAAATATCCCTAATAAAAACTTTCTTAGGTTTTTCATCGTTTGTCAACAATTATTTTTTAGCCGGTGTGGTAAACTTCACTTTCTGTAAACTACCCCACTTACCATCTACATTCTTAGCAAGCGAGCAAGCGATATAAGTGGTATTTGGCATCGCATTCCATTGTGCCCTATCAACACGGTATTGATTCCAATAGGGATCATTGGGAATTTCCTTCTGCAACATCTTGATAACGCCGTTATCTCCCATATCCGGTTTATTAAACGCCTCTTCGGTGATGATGAGATCACGGTGAAGCGAAGCCTGATCATTGGGAGTATAAACTACCATTTGGAAATAACCGGTAGACTCACTGCCACCGAACTCACCGATTTTAATAGAAACAGAAGCCTCGCCCTTACCACCGAGTTTCTTGGTTGTAACGGGAACCTTGGTAATCTCTTGGAAGATACCGTTCTTATCCCACGGTAATACGCACAGTTCATAGGGAGTATTGGGAATCATCCCACGCCACGTATAAACTTTTTCAGCCGTATAATCTTTTCCACTAAACTGCTTGATCATATCATAGGCATTCGAGAATCCCATCATATGCCCGTGCTGTTCTATGGTCTTTTCAATCGTTCCGGCTTCAAACTCGCAAAGGGCGAATCCTGCAACCTCTGCATTGGGAGTAAACTTGATGGTTACACTATCCGGACCAAGTGCAATAACCTGACCAACTACTTCTGGAGAAACAAACCCCTGACGTCTTGGAGCAATGAAAGAAGCACGCTCTACTTTACCCACTTTACCGTCTTTGTCATAGCCTAAACTTATCAATGTATATTCCTTCTCGGGTACAACGATAAGTCCGAAATCCACAAGTTTTTTATCTTTAATATCGTCTGTATATTTCTGTTTTTTTTGATTACTGAAATAGTCTGCCATATTATCATCTCCAATCATCGAAGCAATGTCTGAGGTAAAGAGAGCGAGACAATAAGTTCGACACTCTGGAGACTTTCTAAGCGAAAGTGTCGGGGCACCCGACTTTGCCACGCTGACGCTGAGTTTTACCGTCACTTTTTCATTCTTTTCTGCCGCATTAAGAGCAAATACGGACATAAACAACAGTATAATGCTGCTGATACATTTTCTTGAAATCATATTTTTATATTTATCTGTGAATAATCAGAGATGGCAAGGGGCACACAATGTGCTGCCCCTTGCAACCCATTTTAATTAATACATATCATAGTATGCACTTATAACTCCCAACTGCTTAATGGAAACGACTTTTCCACCGACATTATATTTCTTGAGAAAACGAGGTGCAGGTAAATCCACTACATTGTAAATCAGAATATCACCGTTCTCACATCCGACAATCAGATGAGGATAATCCATTACATCCACATAAGCAGTCTCCCTATCATAAGTTATAAAAGTAATTTTAGAAGTAATACCTTCAAGTGGCAATTTTTCTATCCGCACAGTTGAAGATGCCCAAGTAGAACCTCGGACAATCGCATAAACCTCTTTATCCTCAGAGAATAAATCATAATAGGCTTTTAACCTGTTCGTAATACGTTCTCCTGCAGCTACAAGAAATTTCGTATCCTTATTAAGATGATGTCCCGCAACTTCATAAGGGAAATAGTAAGTGTACGCCATCGGAATATTCAAACGTCGTCCACGATTGTCTATCGTAAATGTACCTACCATCGATTTACCTCCTGTGTTATAATAAATCTGGAACCAACTATTATTATGGTCAAAATATTGTGCTCCATTGATATTGGTCAGGAACAAAACTTCCGCATCTTCCGGCATCTCCATAATCGGAGCACCTTGCCAATTAGGATAACTCAATGTAGTCATCCAGCTACGATAGCTACCGTAAGTTCCTTCTAAGGAGGTGGCAATAATCACTCTTCTGTTTTTCTCATCATAGCAAGGGATATTGGTAATTCCCCAGCAAGTATGTCCAAATGAAGTGATCTTATAGCCTTTCTCATCAAGATAGTAAGGTTCAGTAAGAAATTTACCACCCAAATAGTTCTTTGACATCTGGCGGCTAAAAACCCTTCCGTCCTGTGTTGCTACCCAAGTAAATGCCGGTGATTCTGATCCGCCGACTTCCTGATCGCGCCGTGCACTGACCTTAAAATCAGTAGGTGTTCCGGCAGCAAATCTTGAACTTAAATCCCATACCTTTTTTAGGGTAGAAGCATCAAATACCGACGCATCTCCTTCTTGTGTAGTAACCGTAATTGAACCTGTTTTACTTACATTTTTTGCAAAAGCTACATCCAATTGCTTCGGCGTTCCTGGAATGTCTCCCGCCTGATTCGGTTTAAGTTTGAAATCAGGAACGGTAAACTTCCCACTTGCATCTCGCCCATATCGCAAACTCATCACAGATAGTGCACCAACATTAGGTGTTTCCGGCGATTTTACAGAATAGACTATAAAATCCCCATCTGCAATCGGCGGATAAAGAAAGATTGTCGTTTTTGCTTTAAACGAAACACCGGTAGATTTTTCAATGATAGCAAAATCTCCATTCAGGTAACTTTCCGTAGGATAATCTTCTAATCCAAGCCGTTTCAGAAACTCTTCGGTCGGAATAATCTCTGTCAACTTATCTGAAAAAACTTTCCCATTATACCGCCATTCGTAGCGTACTTCCTGGCTGCGTTGCAACGAATCCAGACTACCCCAATTGAATACTTTCGAGGCGTCAATTTTTGTATTAGACCCACCACGTCCAACAATTTGGATTGGCTTAGAAGATACATCAATCAACCACGTAGGCGGTTTCAATGATTCATATTTATAATTGCCATCATCACTGAAACACGAGCCCAGTAATATCGGCATAAGTATCCATACAATAGCATATTTTATCTTTCTCATAATGCTTGATATTAATAGATATAGGTTATACATTTACCGTCATAATACTTCCATCCTCTTCCTTTGCTTGATCGGGATGGTCTGTCAACCATTTCTTGAATTTCATCACAAGTTCTATCGCCTTATAAGGAGCTGTTTTCAGCATTTCCTCATTCAGAGTTGCTCCCGGGTCAATATAAAGCAGGAACAATTTATATTTACGGCTAGAATATGCGCCGAAGAGATTGTCAGTTACCTCCTTATCCCACCATTTAGGTTTCACGGCATCGCGTATCAAAGTAATAATACCTCGTATACGTTCTGTTTGCCCCAATCGTAGATCCCCCATAGGCACAAGTTCTACTGTAAGCCGTATCCCGTGCGGCATATCTTTGAGTCGTGCCGATCTGTACATCTTAATCCCGATGGTGTCACTTCGATTCGTTGCTCCTTTTGCAGCCGGACGTGCTCTGAAAGTATAATGATCTGCCAGCTTATATTCATCAGAGGTTGCTGTCGTCATCTCAGGCACGACCTTTAATCGGAATATTTCATCCTTTTCCAGATCTCTTCCTGCCATATTGACAACAACCTGAGCCTCCAATTCATTAACATTATCGGTATAGAAAAAGAAAGATGCAAGTGTAGAATCTGCCTTTTCTTTTCCTGGTGACACCGCGTCTTTATAGAATTTCTCAAAATAGATATAATGTTCGTCTCCAAAGATTTTCAGACTTTCTTCCTGACAGGAGGAAAGTAGTAAAAGTACTGTCAATGATAGAAAATACAAATACTGTTTCATAATCGAATACTGTTTTAAGATTATCTTGTTTCGTCAATAGGTATCGGAAGTACGCTTTCGGCGTTGGTAAAGGGAACAACGGTTCCGTTATCCCGTTTTACACCTGCATTTAACCGCTTATAAAGATAAAATAGCTGTCCTTCGCTAATCCATTCACGCTGTCCTTCACGTACCAAGTCTTTTACAAAGCCGTCAAACGAGTTTTGCACCGGCAATTTATACTCGCGCAATCCTCTTTTCTCACGCATTGTATTCAGAATTTCGTATGCACCGGCAAAGTTGTTCTTTCTCGCCTCGCATTCAGCAATAATATATCTCATCTCAGAAGTACGCAACAGAGGGAAGATATTAATGGTACGATCACGTTCTTTTGTGTCTTTTTCTTTAACATACCACTTGGTAGAAAGAGGATTTCCATAAGAACCTGACGGTTCGTAGATAAGGCGCTTAGCCCGAATATCCGTTTCAGACTCGTCTACACCACCAGTCGTCTTGAATATATCCTGTCCATTTTTATTGATGACACACAGATTATACTGTGCCGGACTCTGTTTCACACGTGGGAATTGGGCTTCCAAAGTAGACAATTTGTTCTCCATTTCATTATCTCGATACAGCCCCATTATTAAATTACCAACCATTCTTATATCACGCATTTGCTCAGGCTGCTCATCCCAAGAAAAAGCGAAATTCTCATCTTTAAATGGGCTGTATGTAGTAGACTGTGCTCCAGAAAAGGTAACATTAAGTATCTCTTCGGCATAAGCCTTAGCCTTGTCCAAAGAGGTAGGATCGTAAGTACCGTTATATTGATAAACTCTTGCTAGCAATGCAGTAACAGCCCAATAAGAGAATCGATAGCCTCGACCAAGGAAAAACTCGTCAACCTTACTTTTATCGGCTGCCCCTTCCATTCCATAACTCAATTCATTATAGAATCGAGCATTTCCCGATACACTTGCGCTCAGTCCTAATGGTGTTTCATCAAAGGTCTTTAGCAAAGCTCGTGCTTCTTCTAAGTCGGCAATAATTTTACCCATTGTTTCCTTAACCGTAATATGCGGTGCCTGCGTATTTGGGAAATCGGTTATATACGGAATATACACTCTGCTATCATCGTTAACGGGAGCAGGAGCAAAGAGACGTAACATATCGAAATGCAGGAAAGCTCTTACAGCCTTGGCCTCACCGAGAATAGTATTCTTCTCTATCTCTCCTTGACTGAACTTATCGTTACTCTCTCCCTCAATATTCTGAATGAGGTTGTTAGCAGAAGCAATGACATTGAATGCTTTCAGCCAGAGTTGATCGAGCTGTGGGCGCAAATCCTTATTATTATATTCGCGTTTGCCGGCAGCAATCAAGACCGTACTATTCAAATCCGCAGTAGGAACATTCAGGCTATACTGATTAGAGAAAAAATCTACAAGTCCAAATTGTAAATTTGCTCCATAAAGATCGTCGGTGACCATATTTTTGTATAGTCCATGCAGAGCCGAGCGATAGCCGTCGCCTGTTTCAAATAGTTCCCCGGATGTAGAACGTCCTTCCACCGGAACATCCAACCAGTCACTACAGCTGACGAACATTATCGACAACAAACCTGCTATTAATATTGAATATTTTATCTGTTTCATATTCTTGAGCATTAATAAAAGTATTAGTAACTTGCACGCAGACTTATACTGTAAGTATGTGCATAAGGATAAGAGAGACCACGCTCGACCTTAACCGTACTCCACTTGACTAAATCAGAGGCATTAAACGCTACGGACAGCGCACTGAGTTTAAGTTTCGATGCAAACTTCTTACCAAAATCATAGCCTATGGCCAAACTATTGAAATGAATATAGTTATCATTCTGTACAAAGCGAGATGTGGCATTTGTGTAGCCATTTTCACGCAACCCATAATAAGGAGACACATCGCCCACCTTACGCCATCGCTCCGTAATGATACGACGGTCTACATTCGAGTTCTTTATATCGGCATTTTCCACCTTCGAAACTAATGTATGATTATAGTACTGACCACCAAAAGCATAAAGGAATGAGGCGTTAACAAAAAAGCCTTTATAAGCGACATTGAAACCGAATGAACCTTGAGCATCCGGTCTCGTATCACCGCAAACCACCATATCAGCCGAATTCCATTCTTTGGTTATTGTTCCATCTTTTTTCAAGAATAATTCTTTTCCGGTTGCCGGATCGATGCCCAATGAACGAACAGCATAAATGGCAGAGGTAGAAGCACCGACATAGTAAAGAATAGGAGGAACAGAGCCACCGCCTCCCGAATGTTCGGAACTGTAATTATCGCGTATTTTCTTATTATATTCTTCTATTGACTCATTTAATTTAGTTATTTTGTTTGTGTTGGCTCCCATAGTGGCATTTAACACCGCTGACCAGTCGCGATTACGGAAAACCGTAATATTCGTTTTAAGTTCAAAACCTTTATTAACAACTGCGCCGACATTACCTTGGTAAGACGTAAAACCTGATGACGGGCGAATGCGTATCTGGTCAATCATACGGTCTGTCATCTTTCTATAATACGTCGCCTCTATGTAGAATCGTCCTTTAAAAAGTTCAGCGGTAAGACCGAAATCCAACGTCTTCGTCAGCTCCCACGACAAATTCGGGTTACCTATTGAAGAAAGATTAACAGCAGGACCAGTATAATACCACGACGAAGTATCTACCTCATAGCTGGTGACGACATCAAAGCGTGAGAAACTAACCTTACCGGTGGTTCCATAAGTTCCTCTCAATCGCAGAGAGCTGATCCAGGGAATAGATTTGATGAACTTATAATTGTGCGCATTCAGACCTAAACCGATAGAAGCGAAAGGAGCAAAGCGTTTATCCGGTGAGAAATTTGACGAACCATCAAGGCGGAACGACGCATCCAGTAGATATACCTCATTAAAAGTATAGTTGAGTGCTGCTAACCAACCAAATGTACGTGTGGTGGATTCTGTCTCTTTCGTCTTCTGAGCCTGCTGTGCCGCATAAATCGGTTTGTTAAGACTGCCAATATTAAATCCTTCTAATTGATAATACGTTAATTTACCGATCTGTTCTTGTACATCGAGGCCACCTGACAGATTGATAAAGTGATTGGCAAATCGCTTGTTATAATAGAGCATAACATTGGTTTTCCATTGTAACGACGTACTGTTACTGGTGTCGAGTGTTCCTTTCTTATTATTACTGAGCGACTTAAACACAGGGTCTTTCGGATCCTTAAAATTCCTTGTTTCTTCCTTTATCTGGCTCACACTGAATGTACCACGCACATAGAAATTCTGGGCAAAGTAAATGTTCACACCCAAATTATTGGTTATATCGGTCGTGTTACCCCGCCCTGAGTAACTATGCAGATACTGTTCCTGCCACAGCGGGTTTGTTATCTTCGACATTGGTAATGTGCGCAGATATTTACCATCTTCACCATAGATGGCATCATAAGGTTCCAGCTTTGCATAATTACCGAAATTACCAAAGGGAGAATTCTCATAAGTCGAATGGTTCAATGTTACCTGATTCTGTATCTGTAACCATTCTCTCAGACGATAGTCTATCATCATTCCTGCCCCGTAACGATCACGAAAAGAGCCTTTCATCACACCCGCATCCTTATTGTAGTTCATATTGAGCATATAACGCATAGAGTTCACACCTCCCGAGAGCGAGACATCGTTACGCCAGTTGTATGCATTACGCAGCGGGCGTGACAACCAGTCAGTATTGACACCACGGCGTACCTCATTCAACTTGTTATTGAATTCTATTTCCTTGTCAATAGTAGACGAGGTATCATACCCCTCATAAAGACCGGCATCTTTCTCTACCTGCAACTTCTCGGCAGCACTGGTTAAATTGTAATCTGAAAGATCCGGGAAAGTAAGTTCGGCTGTCGAATTATAGTCGATGCGTATCTCTCCTACCTTCGGCGGAACGGTCGTAATGACAACGACTCCGTTTGCAGCACGTGAACCGTAAAGAGCCGTTGCAGCAGCATCTTTGAGGATGGTGATACTCTGGATACGGTTAATATCCATATCATAGATTTTTTGTACGCTCACCTCAAATCCATCAAGCATAAAGATAGGCATATTGGGATTATCGCGTAAATTCGTACGACGGGTAAGCGCTTGTCCGTTGGCATCAAACTCTTGGCGTGTAATGTTAGATGCACCGCGGATATTAATCTCATTTATATGATTAGGATCGGAACCGAACCCTGCATTATCGAGAATACGAAACGAAGGGTCGAACACCTGCAAGGCTTTCACGGCATCCTTGACATTCACCTTTTTCAATTCGTCGCTCGTCACGACAGTTGCCGTACCCGTAAAACTGTTCTTTTTCAGTTTTTGAAAACCCGTTACTACCACTTGGTCTATCTGTGCAGCATTCTCTTCCAGATAAATAGTAAAGTTCCGTTTCTTACCAACGGTGAACTGGCGTGATTTAAAACCAATGTAAGTAACTTGGAAAACATCCGTAGGACAACATCCGTAAATGACAAAACGGCCGTTAGCATTAGTCGCCGTCCCTCTGCTTCCATTCTTCATCCGCACTGTTGCTCCGACAATCGGATCATTGGTGGTATTGTCAATCACAACACCCTCGATCGTCACCCTACCCGACGTGTCGGTTGCCTGCGCACAGGCCCGATCACTGAATAAGAATAATGCGATCAACCCAATAATCACATTCAAAAGTTTTGATAAGTTTTTTCGCATAGGTATTACAAGTTTAAGTTTTTATTATCACAACACTTAGGGAGTGAGTTTGAATTTTTAGTTGTCGCAAATATAGATATTTTAGCGATAACTTCCAAATCCCGCATTCGTCCTTTCCAAGAAGTGTTGCAGTGCAACATCCTAATAAACAAAGGGGATTTGGATATTTAATAAATTAAACTAATCTTCATATTTGCAACATGTTTTTTATGGATTTTTCGTACATACCTTAGGATTTTGCCTTAAAAAACGTAAGTTTAATACATCAAAATGAAATAGGCCATTATCATTCATTCCTTCGCATACCGAAATATACGATTTTACGAAAACCAATATTACTTATAAACCGTTTTAATATATATAGATATAAAAATAAGATACCCATTTACAAAAAGATTCTCACCTTCAAAAACTTGCAACCGACTTAGACTATTATTATCTTTGCAGGTGGAAACCTGAAAATTCTGACCGAACAGAGTTTAAAGCACGACTACTGTAAAGATTAAACAAAACTTACTCCCACAGCCGACTCCCCTGAGAAATGTAGAAAAAGCCTCTGGTGTATCAGCGTCAAGCTCTCGTCACAGTAACGGAACGAGAGGGGGCAATGACAGGTCGTATACCTGTGGGGAACTCCTATACGAGTAGTGGGAAAGTAGTCATATACTTCTCCGGAGAGTCTCGCAACGCAGATTTTAGACACAAATACCCCAATATGGCAATTCTTATCCAGATTTTAGACACAAAGCTAATGCAAAATAATATTTTTTATGTATCTTTGTCATCAAAGTGTAATAGAGAGCCATCGAAATGAGATTTAACAGAAGACGAGGCACAACCGTAGTATAGCAATACCTACTGCACAGATTAGAATATTAACGATTAATGAAACAGACTAAAATGATAGATATAAAAAGAGCACTGTTATTGCTCGGGTTTATGGCTGCATTATGCGGATGTCAAGACCGGGTACAGAGCAAACTTGAAAAAATCGACTCGCTACTGACACAAGATAATGTAGATGCTGCTTATATGTATCTGCATACCTTACCGCCTATCCTCCCCGAAAATAAGCGGGATATAGCTTATTACACACTATTGAAAACGGAGATTCTCTATCGGAAGCAACTTCCTATTACCAACGATTCCATTGATTACCCGATGTTCTATTATGAACAGAAAGGACCAAAAGATAAATTAGCACGCGCCTATTATTATAAAGGTGTAATACAGTTCTTTTACCGAAATAATACTCTGAATGCCATCACGCTCTTGAAAAAAGCAGAAAATGCTGCTCGAGGACAGCATGATCTGGTGCTCTTACATAAGATTTATTCAACAATCTGTTATGTAAACCTGATCAGTAAGAATTATGCCACTGCTCTCGTCTATGCCAAACAAGCCCGTAACTTAGGATATAAGGCAAGAAACAAAATGTGGATTGCATACAGTCTCACCTATACAGCCAATGCTTACAGCGGCTTAGAAGAGCCTGACAGCAACTTGAAATACCTGTTGAAAAGTTTGGAATATTATCAGTATTTAAGCCGTGAGAACCAATCGGTTTTATTAGCTAACATCGGAGACGCTTATAATCAAAAAAAAGACTCGGTAAAAGCCACTGCCTATATTCTCAAAGCACTGAAAGAACGTCCTGACAATTACACTTATGCTATTCTGACAGATCTCTACATTCAACGGGGCGAAAATGATAAAGCCTATGAACTACTGCTCAAAGCACTTGATAGTCCTGATATTTATACACGAGAAAAAGCCCTTTATAATCTATTTCAATTAAAACAAAAAACGGGAGATTATAAAGAGGCTGTAAAAATAGCCGATACATTACTGACATTTAAGGATAAGCAACAAAAAGAATGGCAACAGAACAACATTTATGAAATCCAAAACCGATATGATAAAGAAGAAGGTGAAAAACGAATCCGTACTTATAAACTTTATACGGGAAGTCTCATCATCATCTTTATTCTCATAATTGTTACATTCGTGCTTTATCATAAATATAAGGTTACGAAAGCCAGACGTAATTTACTGCAAAAACACCTACTCCTTAACGAATACAGTGGCAGACTCGACGAAATGCAACATTCACAATCTGTAACCCATAAAGAACTGACTGCCTTGCGGCAAAGGGTGAACAACCTGAAAGACAAAGAGGTTCAGGTGCTCAGTAATGGCAAATTACTCTATGAAAGTATTACACAAAATCGAAACACCGTACATTGGAGTAACCAAGACTTTTTGGATTTCTTAGAATACTTCAAGTTCATAGATTCTCCTTACATTACCCAACTTGATGAGATTTATAATAATCTCTCTCCACGCCAATATCTATTCCTTATAGCCATCGGACGTATGAACAAAAGCGAGACTGAGGTAGGAACGATTCTTGCCATCAGTCCGAGTAGTGTACGTTCTATCAAGAGTCGCATCAAAAACAAGCGAATAAAAAAAGAAGGAAGATGATAAGTTTTGCATTCTACACAAGAAAGACTCTTATATCATCTTTTCAAAAGATACAGAAACAATCAAATCATTTAAAGTGTAAAAGAGAAAATTATCCTTCTAACATTCTCAACTAAATATTTTGTATTGTGTCCGATTTACAGTACATTTGCACTCGGATTTCATAAAACAACAATCAATGGCAAGAAAAAAAGCTGAACGCAAGCCGAAAAGCCTCGGAGAAGCGGTCGGACTCAAAAATATCTTCAATAATGAGAAGTCTGATTTCCTTTTGGGTATCATCCTCTTGTTCGTTGCTGTCTATTTGATCATTGCGATGGTATCATACCTTAAAACCGGACAAGCAGACCAAAGTATTTTGGAAAATATGCGATCGGGCGAATGGCTTAACCAAGACCGGCAATTCATCAATTATTGTGGTTCGGTTGGGGCGATACTATCTTATGAACTGATCACCATCAATTTCGGTCTTCCCTCGTTTCTTATTCCTGCTTTTATCATCTTGGTGAGTCTCCGCCTGATGAACGCTTACCAAGTAAATCTATGGAAATGGTTTTTCGGAATGGCGCTCGTAATGATTTGGAGTTCTGTTACTTTAGCCAAGTTTCTATCGCCATTGATGGGTGACCAAGTGTTTAATCCAGGCGGAAATCACGGCCTTTTCTGCGTGCAACAATTAGAAAACATCGTCGGACCACCAGGATTGACAGCTTTGCTCCTTTTTGTTGCATTGGCATTCCTTACGTACCTCAGTGCCGAAACAATCACGGTGATTCGTAAGGCGCTTAATCCGGTGAAGTATATGACATCGAAAATCAAGATGACTGTCACCAATAATCTCACTAAAAACGAATCGAGTGAGGAAACGACTACGGTGCAAGAATCTGCCGATGAAGTGCCAATAGCACCTCAACCGGCAATAGACCTGTCGACATCTGTCAACGCCACTGAGAACATTACAGGGCAACCTATTGCCGTGCAAGTGTCTCATCCCCTACCGGCAGGTAATGATGAGGCGGGACATTTCACCGTAGAAGTACCCAAAGGTGAAGATGTTGCAGGCAGCAATACACTCACTGCCGAAGAGATATTGAGCACACCAATCAATCCACGAGAACCTTTTCTCAGCTATAAATTCCCTACACTCGACCTTCTTAAAAAGTACGACAACGATGGGAAACCCGAAGTGGATATGGAAGAGATTCGCAGTAACAACCAGCGTATTGTCGAGGTACTGAATAGTTTTGGTGTGCAGATTCGTGAAATCAAAGCCACTGTCGGACCAACCATTACCCTTTATGAGATTACCCCGGCCGAAGGCGTTCGCATCAACAAGATTCGCAATCTCGAAGATGACATAGCTTTGAGTCTTGCCGCACTTGGAATCCGAATCATTGCCCCGATTCCCGGCAAAGGAACGATCGGTATCGAAGTACCCAATAAAAAGCCGAACATCGTTTCGATGGAGAGCATTCTCAATTCGAAGAAGTTCAAGGAGACTAAAATGGACTTGCCCATCGCGCTCGGAAAAACCATTACCAATGAGGTTTATATGGCCGATCTGACTAAGATTCCGCATCTTTTAGTAGCCGGAGCCACAGGACAAGGTAAGTCGGTGGGTCTCAACGCCATCATCACTTCCTTGCTTTACAAGAAGCATCCCAATGAGATGAAGCTCGTTTTGATCGATCCGAAAAAGGTAGAATTCAGTATTTATTCGCCGATAGCAAGTCATTTTATGGCCACACTGCCTGAGAATGAAAATGAACCCATCATTACCGATGTCACCAAGGTGGTGCGTACACTCAACTCTTTGTGCAAACTGATGGACACTCGCTATGATTTGCTGAAAATGGCAAGCGCCCGCAATATCAAAGAATATAACGAAAAGTTTGTCAATCACAGGCTCGATTTGACACGCGGACACAACTATATGCCCTACATTGTGGTCGTTATCGACGAGTTCGGCGACCTGATTATGACGGCCGGAAAAGAAATCGAGATGCCGATTGCACGTATCGCCCAACTCGCACGAGCCGTAGGCATCCATATGGTTATTGCAACCCAGCGTCCTACAACTACCATTATCACGGGT
Organism: Hoylesella pleuritidis; assembly: GCF_963541955.1. NCBI lineage: Bacteria > Pseudomonadati > Bacteroidota > Bacteroidia > Bacteroidales > Prevotellaceae > Hoylesella > Hoylesella pleuritidis. The sequence continues at coordinate 73,521 of NZ_CAUTUT010000005.1, forward strand.
AATATCAAAGCGAACTTCCCTGGACGAATGGCTTTCAAAGTGAGTGCACAAATCGATTCGCGTACTATTCTCGACCGTTCTGGTGCCAACCAGCTCATTGGTCGTGGCGATATGTTGATTCTTGTCGGCAACGAACCTGTGCGTGTGCAATGTGCTTTTGTCGACACACCTGAGGTAGAACGTATCAACGACTATATCGTTTCACAGCCGGGACCGGTTGATCCATTAGAACTTCCCGAACCTTCAATCGATGAAAGTGAAGGCGGATTCAGCGGCGGAGGTGCTGACCTGCATAGTCTCGATCCTTATTTTGAAGAAGCAGCCCACGCCATTGTACTCTCTCAATCAGGCTCTACAAGTATGATTCAACGTCGATTCTCCATTGGTTATAATCGTGCCGGTCGTTTGATGGATCAGCTCGAAGCTGCCGGCATTGTCGGACAAGCACAGGGCGCAAAGCCACGTGATGTACTCATTACCGATGAAAACTCGCTCAATACATTGCTGGCACAACTGAATTGTAGATGAAAAATGAAAGGATAAGAGATGAAAGATAAGTACAAAGAGACTCATAAACTCTCCCACAAACTCAAAATTTACGAACTTATCAACTTAAAAACTTATAAACTCACAAACTCAGCAACTTAAAAATATAAGAACTCAATATGAAACGAATAATTTTATTATCAATATTCTTCTCACTTGTTGCATTTGCGAACATCAATGCACAAAATACAGGCCAAGCTCGTGCTATATTAGACCAGACAGCAAGTGTCATCGGGCACAAAGGAGGAGCTCGCGCCACGTTTAAAATGGTTGGCTCGAAGTTTGGAAACATCTCTGGAAATATTGCCATTAAAGGTAATAAGTTTTATGCCAATACGCCGAAAGCTATCGTTTGGTATAATGGAAAGACGCAATGGACTTATATGCGCGCCACCAATGAGGTGAATATCTCCACCCCCGATGAAACCAAACAAGCGGCAATGAATCCCTACACTTTCATCAATATTTATCGAAAGGGCTATGATATGGGTGTCAAATCCGTCGGAAAGAGTTATCAGGTGCATCTCGTTGCACAAAATAAGAGCCGCGGAATACAGGAATTCTACATCTCAGTCGACAAAAACACGTATGTGCCTAACCAAATCAAGATTCACCAATCAGATGGTTGGACTACAATAGATATTAGTAATTTCCAAACGAAGAACCTGAATGACAATGTCTTTACCTTCCCTTCCAAAGATTATCCGTCGGCAGAAATCATCGATCTTAGATAACCAATGAATCGAATCGAACTCTTTAAAACTTTACGCCACCATAGACAATGGGCAGAGAAAAGAGCTATTACAGCCAGTCAAAATAAGACAGCCAAATACACATTTCTTATTCTCTCGGGGATTGTATTGATTTATTTGGTAGGTGCCGCACTGATGTTGGCTATGATAGCCAATAAAAGTCAGCAGTTCACAGCTATCGAACTGCTGATGGGAGTCAGTCCGTTCATCCTCGCCATCGACTTTCTAATGCGTTTTGTCAGCCAACAAACGCCTGCACAAATCATCAAGCCTTATGTTCTGTTACCCATTCCCAAATATGCGTGTATCAATACTTTTTTAGCCACTTCACTGCTTACGTGGGGCAATCTGACATGGTTTGCCTTATTCCTTCCCTATTGTTTGATGTCTGTTGTATTCAGTTTCGGAATCGGACAAACCCTTGCCTTGCTTCTCCTCTTATGGATATTGATTCTCGCCAATAGCCAATGGTATCTCATTATAAGGACACTTCTCACCGATACTCAACTTTGGTGGCTACTCCCTATCGGTGTTTACGCACTCATTGCGACACCTATTTTTATCGGCGAACACAGCGGATTAGAAAACTTTTGTACACTTTGGGCCAGAGTAGGAACTGCTATCCACGACGGCAATCCCTTACCTTTCCTCTTCGCCATTATTTTACTCACAGCATTGCTCGCCATCAATCAGCGACTGCAATACATCCACATTTGGCGCGAACTGTCACGAACCGAGCAGACGTATCTGCGGAGTGTAAGCGAATTTAATTTCTTAGAACGTTACGGAGAAATAGGAGAATACCTCAAACTCGAAATCAAAACCATTCTCCGTAACAAAACACCGCGTAAAAATTTCATCTCAGCAACTGGTATCGTATTGGGTTTCAGTTTGCTGATTACATTTACCAATACTTACGACGGTGCGTTTATGGAAACGTTCTGGTGTACTTACAATTTTCTGATTTACGGTGCGATGATGGTCACCCGTATTATGTGCAATGAGGGAAATTACATCGATGCACTAATGGTGAGGCGTGAGAATATCCTTTCTCTATTGCAAGCCAAGTATATTTTCTATTGTGCGATACTCTTACTACCTTTTATTCTAATGCTCCCCACTGTCTTTTCGGGTAAGTGGTCGCTTCTGATGCTCATTTCTTACGGCGTTTTCACCGCCGGATTCCAATATTTTCTCCTCTTTCAGTTAGCCGTATATAACAAGGTAACAATACCTCTCAACACAAAGTTTATTACCCGTTCAGGCGTCGAAAACAATTATATGCAAGTGATTGCACAAGTTATTGCTTTCTCTATTCCCCTGATTTTGGTTTCACTCATTCAATCCGTTCTCAACGAAACAGCCTCTTATCTCATAATGTTCACCATTGGTATTGGCTTCATTCTTTCTCATCGCCTTTGGCTTCGCAATATTTACGGCCGACTGATGCGCCACCGTTACGATAACATCGCATCTTTTCGGGCATCGCGATAACAACGATCTCACTCCCATTCAACACCATAAGGAGTTGTCAAAAGAATTCATAAAAAAGACCCTTGAATACTGTCTTATTTTCAATTAAATGACTACTTGATCGAAATACGCGAATATTCGTAATTTTATAAAATGCGGATTATCAGATAATTAAGAATTACACGACATTTGAAATACGCTAAAGGTGCTATAAAAAAGCATAAATGGGAACCCGAAAGATACTTTCAAAGGCTCCCATTTATCATTTTCGGGATTCTTATTAACGGCTCCTCGCATTGATCAAGCCCCCTAATAGATCCATCAAGACTTAAAATCCATCCTACAAATATATTTTATCATGCTAAAATAAAGTACCTCCTCAAAGCTCTTTTGTAAAGATTCTTCAAAGAAGACATCGACATCTTAACACATAAAAATACTATAATGTTTCACATTCGGCCAACCAAACAGTAGCAGAAGCATCTGAGGGCATACGCCAATCACCGCGAGGACTGAGACTTACGCTACCAACCTTGGGACCATCGGGTAAACAAGAACGCTTGAATTGTTGATTGAAAAAGCGACGGACAAATATTTTCAACCAGTGCTTTATCATATCATCACTATATGTTTTAGCCTCGGGATGGGTACCATCGAAAGCGCGGCGTGCCAGTAAATACAATTTGGAAGGTCGGAATCCGAATCGAAGGAAATAATAAAGGAAGAAATCGTGCAACTCGTACGGTCCTACAAGATCTTCCGTTTTCTGTCTGATCGTACCGTTTTCATCGGCCGGAAGCAACTCGGGACTGATGGGCGTATCGATGATATCCATTAATATTGCCTTAGAAGAAGCATCCAGTTCGCTCTCAGCTACAAATTTCACCAAATATCGAATCAAAGTTTTAGGCACACCACCGTTCACACCATACATACTCATATGGTCGCCGTTATATGTAGCCCAGCCCAAAGCTAACTCTGAAAGATCACCCGTTCCGATAACAAGTGCACCTAACTCATTGCTCAAATCCATCAGAATCTGTGTACGTTCGCGCGCTTGGCAATTCTCATATGTGGTGTCGCGTTTGACAGGGTCGTGCCCGATGTCCCGAAAATGTTGGTTAACACTCGCTGTAATATTGATTTCTCGAATACTTATACCAAGGCTTTTCATCAAATTCAAGGCGTTGTCGTGCGTACGTTCCGTAGTACCGAACCCTGGCATTGTAACTCCGATAATACCCTTTCGGTCCATCTTTAACTTATCAAATGTTTTCACACAAACCAGCAGAGCCAGCGTACTGTCAAGTCCTCCGCTGACACCGATAACCACAGTCTTACTCTTCGTATGCACCAATCGCTTAGCAAGCCCCGCCACCTGTATATTGAATATCTCATCGCAATCGTCCGCCATATCCGCCGATGACGGGATGAAAGGATGCGGGGCGATGCTACGCTCGAGCACAAAACTATGCGGTTGAGTTGCTTTACAGTCAATAGTATGGATCGATAAGTGTGCATTCTGGATCGCAAATTTGATATTTCGTTGTGCATTGACAAATGTCGAGTTGTTACGGCGCTCACTTCTCAACCGCTCAATATCTATCTGAGCGATGCTCATTTGAGGTTCGAAAGAGAACCGTTCACCTTCGCCAATCAGTCGGCCGTTTCCATAAATCAATGCATTTCCACCGTAAACAACGTCCTGTGTACTCTCGCCGAAACCGCAACCGCTATACACATAACCTGCCATTGTGCGTGCACTCTGTTGTGCTAAAAGCGTTTTCAGATATTGATGTTTACCTGTCAATTCATTGCTTGCCGACAAATTAAAAATCAAATCAGCACCCGCGAGAACAAGCTGATTACTCGGTGGTGTCGGTGCCCACACGTCTTCGCAAATCTCAATACCGAATACGGCACCGTCGCACGTGCGGAACAGCTGCGGATCAGACGTAATCATAACCTGCGAACCGGCATAACGTATTACAGATGTACGCAGATCTTGTGAAGAAGCAAACCATCGTTTCTCGTAAAACTCGTTATAATTTGGCAAATAAGTTTTGGGTACTAAGCCCAAAAGTTGACCTTGCTGAATCACTGCTGCACAATTAAGCAGCAGATCACCCACCGCTATCGGAAGTCCGAGAATAACCACCACATCGAGCTTTCGCGTGAAATCAAGAAGCAACATCAATGCATTCTCGGCCGAATCGAGCAACATACTCTGATGGAACAAGTCTTGACAAGAATAGCCAGTGATGGAAAGCTCGGGAAAAACAACAATTTCCACATCCCGCTTTTCTGCCTGCTCGACAAGCGACATAATCTGTTCGGTATTATATTTACAGTCTCCTACCCTTACCAAAGGTATGGCCGAAGCGACCTTTATGAATCCTTGTTTCATCGCATTTTTATTTGATTGTGACTTGTGTTGCACCATAACCATATTCTTGGAAACTGGCATCCTGGTACGAATAGCTTTTATAACGATATCTTAAATCATTGACAATGGCCCGCCGTAACACGCCCTCCCCCTTACCGTGGATGAAAACGATACGCTGGCCCTTGTGCTTCGCATTGGCTGCCAACGTATCGCGGAACATCTGCAATTGGTAATTGAGAATATCTCCTGCTGTCATTCCAGCAGTAGTTTCTAAGATTTCACTGGCGTGGAGATCCACAACAATGATATCTTCGTCACCTTTCCGCTTTGTAATAAACGGATTCCCACGATGCTTACGATCGGCATACCGAGGTAGATAAGAATCCTGATGGTTCGATTGTTCGATAGAAGCCGTCGACTGATACATCTCTGCTTTCAATTTCTTTGCATCGATCACCAAGGGTCGCGAAGGCTTATCGTGCTCCACAATTGTATAGAGTAAAGCCGGTGTTTCAAAGAAATCATTCGGCTGAAAAGTGTGGAGCTTATAAAATTTAACTGGATCTAATCGAAATTGTACATCTATCGTAGGTTTCAATATGAATGCTTTTGTGCGTTTATAAGCCAAGATCTGTACGGCAATGTGTTGCATTTCATTCAGAGATTCACGACCGAACTCTTCGATATAAAGTTTCGTATTAGGTTCTACTTCACCCGTAGCACGCAACGACCAATTGGCTCCTTCGGCAACGAGATAGGTGTAATGGAGATAGTAATTGCTGTCATTGACAAAATAAGTCTCAAACCGTGTGTCGGTCATTTCCTTGATATTGACAGGTACAAAGGCTAAATAGGCAGAAAGCTGGTTACCTCCCTTGCGTTCTTCTATGGGCTTACGGAAAGTAAATTCTCTGTCGGCAGGCTCGTCATCAAATTCTTCTTCGGGTAGTTTTTCATCCATTCCCGCTTTTAACTTGGCCTTAATCGAACGACCGTCTGTAAATTCTTGCGATGACTTTGCCAACTTATCACTGACAATTCGAGACGTACTGTAATCATCATTCTCCACGACCACCACATCCGTTATGGCCGTCGGAATCTGAAAACCGTTGTCATCTTCTACTAAAACAATGTTGTTCCCTTGGAAGCCGGCAACTTTTCCGCCACCCGTTTCGCTGAGAAATCTCACCTTATCGCCTATTTTCATCATACTGTTTCCTCGTGTTTATGGAATTAAAAGACTACTGTCCCCGTAACTTAAAAACCTAAAATCGTGTGCTAAAGCATAATCATATATTTTTCGCCAATCACCTTTGACAAAAGCGCTCACCAACAGCAGCAGCGTACTTTGCGGCTGGTGAAAATTGGTTACGAGCATCTTGACAATCTTATAATCATATCCCGGCGCAATGATAATCTGTGTACTCGTGTGCAATGCAGGCAAATGATTGCGATCCAAATAATCGAGTATCTCACGGATGGCTTCTTTCGGTAGCACATTCACAGCTTGATACTCATACGGTTCCCACTGATTGACGTGTAAATCGGCCTCACTTGCATCGGGATTGTGCATCAGTTTCAGTCCGATATAATATAAACTCTCCAATGTTCGGACGCTGGTCGTCCCCACGGCAATAGCTTCTCCGTTGTGACAAAGCAGTTTTTCCAAGGTCTGCCGATGTACGCAAATATACTCTGTATGCATCCGATGGCCTTCGATTTCCTCGCTTTTAACCGGCTTGAAAGTACCTGCACCGACGTGTAGTGTGAGTTCCTCACGCTCAATTCCACGCTCATCGAGGGCTGCGAGCACAGAATCCGTAAAGTGCAGACCGGCTGTCGGCGCCGCAACACTGCCCTTTATCTTTGAGTAAACTGTCTGATAAGTAGTCTTATCACTCTCTTGTGTCTCGCGATTGAGATAAGGTGGAATAGGCAACTCGCCCACTACTTCGAGTATTTCAGCAAAAGATACCTTGTCATTATCCCATTCAAAGTCTACCCAATGATAAGTATCAGCAGATTTGTGGCCTGTCATAGACAACGATTCCGACATTCGCCGTGTCGCTGTCAACACTAATTCGTGCCCGTTTATATCAAAGTTGCGTATCAGAGAGCCATCTTTCCATTTCTTCAAATTACCCACCATACACAGCCACGCACAATGTTTTGTAGTCTGAAACATCAGTTCGTAATCGGTAGGTTGGGCTGGTTCAAGCAGGAAGACTTCGATAAGTGCTCCCGTTTCTTTACGAAAATGCATTCGTGCTTGAATCACTTTGGTATTGTTGAACACCATTAAAGCTCCTTGCGGGAGATATTCAGGAAGATTATAAAACACATCCTCGCCCACTTCTCCGTGCTTATAAAACAGCAATTTACTGTGGTCACGCTGCGGAATAGGATACTTTGCTATCCTGTTTTCAGGCAGAGGATAGTCGTAATCACTGATTTTGATATGTTTGGTTTTTATCATTTGACCAGACTGTAAATAATAGTATAGAAGAGCGTAAATGCAAATACGCTCATCACAATATCAATGTCAGACAGGCTGTAGCCTGTACTGGTATATTGTGTAGAAATATAATTCTGCTTCGGAGCGAGTTTTTTGTAAATCTTATAATATAAAAGGTAAGCTGCACTACCTGCAAACGCGCCCCACAAAAGGCCGAAAAAGATGTCTCCCGGATAATGAAGTCCTAAATAGACACGTGTATAACAACTTATAAGAGACCACAAAACGAGCGATACACTCAATATCTTACTACGCACTAAAAGACAAAAGAAGATGGACAAAGAACACGTATTAGAGGCGTGAGCGGAGAAAAAGCCATACTGAGTACCGCGTAAATTATCGACAATATCAATCGTATACTTGAGCAACGGGTCATTACTTGGACGCCATCGGGCTACCAATGGCTTCATTATAAAGTCGGCCATACCATCTGATAAGATAAGAGCGAAAAGACAACAACCGATGATCAACCCAATTTGTGACATCGTTTCGTTATTCTTAATGATAAGATAGAGCAGTGAAATATACAGCGGAATCCACGTAAAACCCGATGTTAAGGCGGTAATAACACCGTCAAGGAAGAGCGAATCACTGCCATTGAGCCAGTAAAGTAACTCTCTGTCTAAGTCAAGTAACGCGTGAATATCCATTCTTTATATTATTTCAATCGCCTTAGAAGGTATCCATCCTTCCCGTCCGTCATCTAATCTCACACCTATCCAGTCGTGCAGCATTTTATCAATGATATCGACTCTCGTTCCTTCGTGAATGACAAACAGAGTTGTACCGCTGTAAATCGGAGTAGTTCTGACGTTTACCGAAGGTGTAATAACTATTGCCCCAGTACGATTGTTCAGCTTATCTTTCTGCTGAAAAGCAAACAAATTGCTGCATAAGAATAGCACGAAGAAAGTCAATGCGCCGAAAAATCCGACCTTACGCCATAAGACAGAGGGACCGAAAAGATATACTAAAATGAGCAAAAGAGCTGCAACGATAGAAGTAATTGCTGTGAAAGCCCACGTATCTACATCTGTCAAATTGACTAAGGCATAGTACCACGTGACAAAAAACATCTCACTTTGCGGTGCAATCTTATCAATAGTCTTACTTCGAGAGAATTGAAGATTGAAGTTGATAGCATTATCTCCAGGTGCCAATAAGTGTGCTCGCTCGTATGCCAAGATAGCTTTTGTAATCTGATCAGATCTAAAATAGGCATTACCGAGATTATAATACAAGTCTGCACTGACACCTTTCTTCAAAAGATCTTCATACGCTTTGATGGCTTGTTGGTAGTTACCTTTCCGATATTCAGCATCAGCCTCTTGCTTAGTCACGGCCGAAACGGACAAAGACGACACTAACATTATCAATAAAAACAATGTTTTCACACTAGTATTTACTGTCTTTTTGGCCTTTCTTTTCATCACATCCTCAATCTCCATTATTGCAGTCATCGCCGACTCGAATGTTTTTGCCATATTTCCGGCAATATCTCCGGGAGCATAACGCTCCATTTCACACTCATCAATCGCACCTGTAAACTTCTCAATCGTAGCACAATCAACAGTATTTTGCTGCAATTTCTCGGCTATATTCTCACGAGAGAGTTGCTCAATAGGCATATTCAGTTTGTCACCTACATATCCCCAAAGTGCTCGAAGCACTTCATCATAAAACTCATTCTGCTTTCCTTGCAGCATCAACTGGTTAGCTTTCCGTAATCGTTTAGTTGCAACCCTACTGGCTTTTCGACCTTTCACCTTGACAATATCAGCATTCTCAATGGCTCGTCTGCGGAAAACGACCAATAGAACAATAAATGCACACAAGGGCAACAGCAAACAGATCCAATAAGAAGTAGAGTCGAAGAAGAAACCATCGACACCGTATAGCCGCGTATCTCCAAGTTTCAAAGGACGGATATCGCGGTCTTTCCCATCGCTGTAATCGACCATATCACCCGACCTTCCATTACCTTTGGCTACCGAAATACGAAAAGAGCGGGTCTTGATAGTCTTATATTGATTCGTGTTCGTATCATAATACGTTAGCTCGATACCCGGGATCTCATACTCGCCTTGATTTCTCGGTACAGAAAGAAAGTCGTAAACCATATTTCCCTCCACACCATTAGCCGTGAGTTTCGTCTTATCTGTGACTTTCGCATCATATTGATCAAAATCTTTCGGAAACTGAACGACAGGCTGTTTAATGAGTTTCAGATTACCGACACCGCTGATAACCACTCGTAAAGAGATGGGATTACCGGCTTGGACTTCACTTTTATCAAGTTGAGCTGATATATTCAAGTGTCCTACTCCACCTGAGAAGTTAGACGGGCGATGCGGTAACGGATCCACCTGAATAGCTAATCCGGGTGCAACGATATTTCTTTTGACTTCCGTATACCCCGAACCACCATTGAAAAAAGCCTCGAACGGATCTACTGAACGGTTTTGTTGAACAACGATACCCTTAAAAGTGATGCTCGGAATAGTCAACTTACCCGTCATCTGTGGGTACATTACATATTGACTCCACGTTACACAACGATAGGTACGACCATTCACGCGTTCCATATGGAAACTTTTTTGCTGTGGGAGCGGCACTTCCTGTGTATGAAAGCCTGTTAAATCGGGCATATCTCCTTGCAATTGGGTGAGATCAACAGTTGTATAGACTTTATAAGTAAGCAATATCGGCTCTTGTTCGTGCACTCTTCGCTTGTTAGCACTTACTTTAATAAACAAGTCGCTACCACTGATAGCCGATCTAGCAGTGCGCATTCGCGACTCATCTTCATAGTCGTCGTGCATTTTCGGAGCATTACTTCCAACCGAACGAGATGTTCCCGACACCGTGATTTTCACTGCCCGCGAAGTAATCACGCGTCCGTTGACCGTTGCGTGAGCCGCAGGGATTGTATAAGTTCCATTCTTTCCCGCATAAAGTGTATAAGTATAAGTGATCGAAGACGACGAACTCGTATGTCCGTTCACCATCTGAAAACTCGACTGAGACGATGTATAAGGCCCCGCAATAACTTCAAGTGCAGAAGGAATGTTACCTGCCCGGAAATTTTCTACACTCTGTGTGCTCACCGTATAAGCAATCCGGAAGTTCTCACCTACCGCAACATGCGACGGAGCCGACACCGAAATACTCTGCGCCCGCACTACAGCTGCGACGAGTATCAGTATATATAACAGAATCAATTTTCTCATTTTCACTCTCTACTCACAATCAAACAAATAACCACGTACACTTACCAGTTCTTCTGTAAACGTCTTGTTCCCTGTTTCTGCATCGCCTTTTTCAGTCGCTGTTGAGTGGCTTTTTCTTCTTGGACAGCCGCATTAAGCAATTGTTCTGCATTCTCTTTGCTCATCTGTTCTTGCGATTGCTGCTGCTTTTGTTGGTCTTTGTCCTTGTTTTTATCTTTATTTTGCTGTTTCTGATTTTGTTTTTGCTTATCTTGATCATTCTTTTTCTTGTTGTCTTTACCGCCTCCTCCTTTGTTCTGTTGTTTGTTCTGGCGCTTGCAAAGAGCAAGATTATAACGTGTTTCGTTGTCATTGGGATTATTCCGCAACGCTTCTTCATAGGCCTTGACAGCCTCTCCGTACATTTGGTGAGTCTGACAGATAACACCGATATTATGATATACCTTTGCTTTACGAATCTTGTTGGTCTCTAATTTACCTGCACGCTCATACTGAACGATGGCCGCCGAGTCTTTCTGTTGCTGCATCAGGGCACAACCCAAATTATAAATTGCCTGCGAATTTTCTACATTACGGGCAATGGCTTTTCTGTATTCCACTTCTGATTTGGCAAACTGCTGCTTGCGATAAAGCCGATTGCCTTGACGAACCAACAGTCTGTCGCCCTGTGCCCAAAGAGTATTGACACCCGAAAATACCAATACCAGCATTATCAATATAGCTTTTATCTCTACTCTCATTGTCTTATTCTACTTACGCTTGAACAGCTTGACATTCTTGAATAAAGGATTTTTACGCTCCAGCAGACACACTTCTATAATCAGAAGAAGTACGATCAAGATACCGAAAGCCTGAAACTGCTCATCATATTCACTGTAAATCACACTCTCGGTTTCACCCTTTTGCAATTTTGTCAACTCATTATTCAATTTCTCTTGTGCATCATTTGTATTGTCAACGTGTATATATGTACCGCTTCCAGCTTGTGCAATTTCCCGACACATCTGCTCATTCAGAGCTGTCATAACGGTCTGTCCGCTTGCATCTTTCATATATCCGCCATTGCCATCGGGTATCGGTGCCCCTGCGGTTGTACCCACTCCGAGGATGAAAACATTAATACCCTTCTTCTTGGCCGCCGCCGCCGCCTCGATAGCTCCACCCTCGTGGTCTTCTCCATCAGTAATAATGATAATAGCTTTTCCCACATTTTCCTGCTGTGTGAAACTGCTGATTGAAAGATTGATAGCGTGAGCAATATCTGTACCTTGCGTGGCAATCAGAGATGGATCGATATTCTGCAAAAACATCTTAGCCGATACATAGTCGCTCGTAATCGGTAACTGAACAAATGCATCGCCTGCAAACACGATGAGACCGATCTTATCATTGGTGAACTTGTCAACCAAATTCTCAACCAAGAGTTTGCTCTTGTCCAAACGAGTGGGTGCCACATCCTGGCAAAGCATCGAATTACTGATGTCCAAAGCGATGATCGTCTCAATGCCGTTACGTTTTTCGTGCGAGATCTTACTACCCATTTGAGGACGCGCTAACATCAAAATGAGCAAGGCTAAAGCCGTTTGCAGCAACCAAAACTTAACCGTAGGGCGATAGGCAGAGACACCCATCATCATCTCCTTAATCAGTTCCGGATCTCCAAACGCCTGTAATTTCTTTTTCCGTTGGCGCCAAACGCCAAACCGGATGACGGCTGACAGCGGAACGATCAGCAGTAACCAAAGATATATAGGGTCTTCAAATCTAAACATTTCTTTGTCTTTTAGGCAACTTACTTATACTGAACGACTTCGCGATCACGGTATGCGACGAAACACAGTGGTGCGTAACAGAATTTCAAGCAGCAGCAGCAAGATTGCGACCAACGCAAAAGGCTGATAAGCTTCATAACGCTTGGAAAACTTCTTGACATCCATTTTCGATTTCTCTAACTTGTCGATGTCTTTGTAAATCTGCTTGAGCTGCTGATTGTTTGTAGCTCGATAGAAATTACCTTGCGTTGCTGTAGCAATGTCACTCAATGTTTTCGTATCTATTTCAACCGGAATATTGACGTATTGAACGCCTCCTGCCACCGGCATCGGGTATCGGGCAACTTTGTTTGTACCCACACCGATGGTGTAAACTCTAATTCCTAAGCTCTTAGCAATTTGTGCAGCAGTCATCGGAGAAAGGTCGCCCGTATTGTTAGAACCATCTGTCAATAGGATCACTACCTTGCTTTTGGCTTTCGATTCTTTTAATCTACTAACAGCATTAGCCAATCCCATTCCGATAGCTGTTCCATCATTGATGAGTCCTCGAGCTGCAATATCGGTACGAACACTGTGCAATAGATTAAGCAATGATGCGTGATCGGTGGTCATTGGACATTGGGTGAAAGCCTCACCGGCAAAAATTGTCAATCCGATATTATCGTTCGGGCGCCCCGCAATAAATTCGGCAGCAACGTCTTTGGCTGCTTCCATCCGGTTGGGACTTAGATCTTCGGCCAGCATCGACGTCGAAACATCCATTGCCAGCATAATATCGATACCCTCGACAGACTTATTTCCCCACGAGGTATGGGTTTGTGGACGAGCCAAAACGATGACAACCGCAACGAAAGTGAGACATCGCAAGACCATCGGAAGATTGATCAGTCGAATCCGCCAACTCTTAGGCGCAAAGCGATAAGCATACGTGTCGCTCAGCTTCATTGTCGGTTCGCTCTTCTTACTATACAGAAAATACCACAGAAGATAGGGTATCAACAGCAGAAGTAGCAGAAAATATTCTTTGCTTGCAAATTCCATTTCATTCTATTTTACATCAGCAGTTGCGAGACTCCGTAAACAACATAAGCCAACAACGCTACAACAATTACGGCGATAGCATAAATCAACGATTTGATCGTAATGCGAAGCTGTTTCGTTTTCAAGTCTTCGGCACTGAGTTTCGGTACGATACGTTCTGTCGTTGCTTCTCCTTCCAACTTCGTTTCATCGATAAAGTGAACTGCATTTAACAAATTGGCATCATTCTCATTGATAAGAGTCGAATACTTGGCAAATTTTACTAAATCAGCTGTTGCAAAGAGTTCGCGCAACTCATCAATCATTTTCTGATCACCGGTAGCTTGGAGATGCGAGATGATTTCAGCTGAAGTCATTTCCATTGCATTGAATCCGAACCGATCTTTGATATACTGCCGCAGTGTCTCCGTCAGTTTGGTATAATATGTCTTTTGATCTTCTGAAGCTGGTAAACGGTCTTCTTTTAATTTCTCTATAGCCGACATCGCCCGTTGGTGAGGCAGAATGCGCTTGACAATACGTATTCTTGTGATGATGGGTTTATTCTGTCTAAGTCGGATGCAAAGGTAAAATCCGAATCCACAAAGTATGACGACCAAAACACTCAACCAAAAGAAAGTGCTCCATTCAGCCCATTGAAAAGGATTGTCCTGCACATCTTTGGGCGGAAAAAACTGATTGGGATGCAGCGTGTCGACATCAACGGTGAGCACTTTCAGAGCCAATGGATTGCCTCGATACATCTTGCCGTTGACACGCACATTCATCCCGGGAATCGCATAGAGATGTTCGTCAAAGGAAGTGAGTGTAAATATTTTCGAGACCCGTACTAATCCATTATCCAAGTCGGTCGTATCGACAACCGAAGAGCCTAAAACCTCTACACCGGGTATAATATGCTGCGACGGTTTAAACTCCGGAAACACTACCGATATCCCCTTAGATCCTGTCACACCGACCGTCATCCGTGCCTGCTGACCAATCAAAATCGCTACGGAATCTATCTTGGCATCGACCGTAATCTGTGCAACAACGGCGTGGGTAATCAGCAATCCGATAATCAATATAACGATTTTCTTCATCTTAACCTCTCTGATCAAACAACAACATCATAGATTTCACATAGTCTTCATTGGTTGCGACAGATGTCCAATCTACGTTGCTTTTGGCAAATATTTGCCTGATTTGGTCCTCACGTTCCATCCAATAACGCGTATGGGCCTGCCGGAGACGTTTGCTCGACGTATCAATAAACATCTCATGTCCCGTTTCAGCATCGCACACTTTCATCAAACCGATGTTCGGCAATGACTTAGCCCGTGGATCGTAAACCTGAATAGCCACCACATCATGTTTAGAATTGGCAATCTGCAACTCTTTCTCAAAGTCTTGTCGCGTATAGAAATCGCTCAAAACAAACGCCGTACACCGCCGTTTCATCACTCTTGTAAGATAACGAATGGCTTCTGCCAAATCTGTTTTCTTGCTTTCGGGATGAAAGTCGAGCATCTCGCGAATAATATATAAAATGTGTTTGCGCCCTTTCTTAGGCGGAATATATTTCTCAATGTGGTCTGAAAAGAAAATAACACCGATCTTGTCGTTATTCTGAATGGCACTGAACGCCAACGTTGCAGCAACCTCCGTAACCATATCGCGCTTGGTTTGGCAAGTTGAGCCGAAGTCTAACGAACCGCTGACATCAATCAACAACATCACCGTCAACTCACGTTCCTCTTCAAACACCTTGACATAAGGGCGATGAAAACGGGCAGTAACATTCCAATCTATATCACGCACATCGTCTCCGAACTGATATTCGCGAACTTCTGAGAATGCCATTCCCCTGCCTTTAAAGGCAGAATGATATTGACCAGCAAAGATATTGCGACTCAATCCACGCGTTTTGATCTCGATCTTGCGTACCTTTTTTAAAATCTCTTGCGTATCCATTATTCCTCCGGTAGTTGACGAGTGAACGAACCCCTTATTAACTCGTCAACTCGTTAACTTGTCTCACGGTACCTCAACCTTATTAATAATCTTAGAGACAATTTCCTCACTGGTAACACTGCTGGCCTCGGCCTCGTAAGAAAGCCCAATGCGATGGCGAAGCACATCGTGGGCAACGGCACGAACATCTTCTGGTACCACGAAACCGCGGTGTTTGATGAACGCATAAGCGCGAGCGGCTTTCGCAAGATTGATGCTGGCACGCGGAGAGCCACCGAATGTGATCATATCTTTTAATTCAGCCAGCTGATAACGATCAGGATATCGACTCGCAAAGACGATGTCTGCGATATATTGTGCAATCTTATCATCAATATAAACCTGATTAACAATCTCACGAGCACGCAGAATTTCCTCGGCTGTCGTTACCGGATTGACCGTCGGAAGAGCTCCTTGTAAGTTCTCACGGATAATCAATTTCTCTTCATCAATCGTTGGATAATCTACCACCACTTTGAGCATAAAGCGGTCGACTTGTGCTTCAGGCAATTGATAAGTGCCTTCTTGCTCTATCGGATTCTGCGTAGCCATCACCAAGAAAGGGTTAGGCAGACCGAAAGTCTTCTCTCCGATGGTCACCTGATGCTCTTGCATTGCCTCTAAAAGGGCACTTTGCACCTTGGCCGGAGCACGATTGATCTCATCGGCCAACACAAAATTGGCAAAGACAGGACCTTTCTTAACCTGGAATTTCTCATCTTTCTGCGAGTAGATCATTGTTCCCACCACATCGGCCGGCAACAAGTCGGGCGTAAACTGAATACGACTGTAATCCGCATCAATGAGCTGTGCCAGCGTCTTAATGGCCAATGTCTTAGCCAAACCGGGCACGCCTTCTAACAGAATATGTCCATCGCTCAGCAGAGAGATGAGCAACGAGTCGACAAGATGTTTCTGACCAACAATCACCCGATCCATACCCGTCATCAGATTCGTCACAAATGTGCTCTGCTGTTGAATCTTTATGTTCAATTCTTGAATGTCAATAGCTTCTGCCATAATTATTCTCTTTTGTTCGATTTTAAATTATGGGCAAAATTACAACATTCTGGATAGAGAGGCGAAAATAGGCAACTAAATTATATTAAAAATCTATCTGGATAACAATAAATTAAGAAAGTTTTGGCAATTCAAACCAATAAGTAATGGACACGATAATCGAACATATTGCAACTGTACTGAAACGCCCATTCATATCTTTCCTACTTTTCTGCATAGAACCCATCAATTGCATGTCAAATGATATTATGAAGAATCCTGACAAACAGTATCACGAAAATCGCTCCGGATCAACCGCCTCCTCTCCCTGCCTGAAATACGCAAAAGACAGAGACCCTTTAAGACGGTATTTTAAGCTAAAAATAGGCAGAAGCATATATACTTCCACTCCGAAAAGCATCCAACCGACTCAGATTTAACTGCTGATTAAGATGTGATTAAGCAGAAATGATAATGTATTCGGATGCATTTATCCTTTCTTATCCGCTCTGCTATGATTTTAATACAATAAGAAAGAATGAAGAACCGCATTAAACATATAAACAGATTTCTATTTCATCACCTCTCGAAGTGTTAAAAATCGAACAATAATTTTGACAAATACAGAAAACAAAAGGTGTCCCTTCACCACCATAAAACTGATGAAAGAACACCCCATACATTGAAAGATCTATCGGAGATTAATCCAAATAAAGCGATTTTTTGATGGCTTCCACTTTCTCGGCGCCCTCTTTATCGCAGCGCTCATAGCAGCCGGGACACTTCATTGTACCCTTAACTTCGAGATAGAATTTTATTTTCGGCTCGGTACCCGACGGACGAACACTCACCTTAGTATCGTCATTGCAGAACCATTGCAACACATTGCTCGTGGCAGGCATATCAATCGGGGTAACGTTTCCCTGTTCGTCGCGCTGCTCAAGACTTTGATAGTCTTTCCAAACAACAACCTTGGAGCCTCCGAGATCGGTCGGTGGATTCTTACGGAAGTTCTCCATCATCTGTTTGATTTCATCTGCTCCGCTTTTACCCGGGCGCACAACATTGATCGTGAACTCCTTAGAGAAACCATATTCAAGATAAATATCCATCAGCAAATCATAGAGTGTCTTACCCTGATCCTTAGCATACGCACAGATTTCAGCCAGCAATGAGCACGCACTCACAGAGTCTTTATCGCGCACAAAATCCTCAGCCAAAAAGCCGTAGCTCTCTTCACCACCACCGATGTATTTCTGTTTGCCTTCGGACAGAGCAATTTCGCGAGCAATCCATTTGAATCCGGTGTAGCAATCGCGCATTTCGATATGCTGTTTTTCAGCAATTTTGCGAATCACTTCAGTCGTAACAATAGTCTTTACAATGAAGTCGGTAGGCTTCATCTTGCCCACTTTAATACGGTTAGTGATGATGTAATAGAGGAAAATGAGACAAGTTTGGTTACCATTAATCAAAATCCATTCGCCCTTGTCGTTCTTACAAGCCATTCCCACACGGTCGGCATCGGGATCGGAAGCCATCACAATATCTGCATCGAGCGCCTTAGCATCACGCAAAGCAAGCGTAAGGGTTTCACTGTTTTCTGGGTTCGGCGAAACGACCGTAGGAAAATCACCGCTTCGTTCCATTTGTTCTTTCACACAATACACGTTTTCAAAGCCCCAAAGTTGCAGCGAACGGGGAATGAGCATCATACCCGTTCCGTGGAGCGGCGTGTAAACTATCTTCAAATCTTTTTGTCTTTTGATAACTTTGGGGTCGATAGAGAGCGTGCGAATCTGTTCGAGATAAATCTTGTCTATCTCTTCACCGATAGTTTCGATGAGTTCTTTGTTTCTGTCGAACTTAACATCTTCGACTTTCACTTTGTTTACTTCGTCGATGATTCCAGTGTCGTGCGGGGTCAAGACCTGTGCGCCGTCTTCCCAATAAGCCTTGTATCCGTTGTATTCTTTGGGATTATGCGAGGCCGTAATGTTCACACCTGCCTGACAATGCAAGTGTCTGATGGCGAAAGAACACTCCGGCGTGGGGCGCATATCATCGAAAATGTAAGCTTTGATGCCATTGGCTGAAAAGATATCGGCCACAGTTTCAGCAAAGAGTCGGCTGTTATTGCGGCAATCGTGACACACAACAACACTGATGTCGGCACGGTTTGCAAAGTTCTTTTTCAGATAATTGGCAAATCCCTGCGTAGCCATTCCGACGGTATAGATATTCATTCGGTTGGAACCCGCCCCCATAATACCACGCAAGCCACCCGTTCCGAACTCTAATTCCTTATAGAATGACTCGATAAGATCGGTCTTATCACTGTTGTCAAGCATTGCCTGAACTTCCCGACGAGTCTCTGCATCGAAAGCAGGAGCAAGCCATTGCTTTGCTTTTTTCTCACACTGTGCGATGAGTTCTACGTTATTTTCCATATATAATTAAGTTTAGAAATACATTCATTCCGCGTCTGCGTTGCTACAAAGATAAGAAAAATATACCATAAGCAGCACAAAACATACGTGAAATTTACTGAAATTGGAATAGTTTCAAATATTCATTTGGATTGTCGGAGTTTTTTTCTTACATTTGCACCGCTATTTTTCAATCAACAGAATCTTATGGAACTGCATTTCACCGGTATCATCATCGCCGTCAGTACATTTCTGATCATCGGAATCTTCCATCCAATCGTCATTAAAACAGAATATTATTGGGGAACGCGTCCCTGGTGGTTGTTCTTCGTCGGCGGTATTTTGGCCGTATGTTTGGCCATAACGGTGGAGAATGTTATCGCTTCTTCCATCCTCGGAATCATCGGAGCTTCTTCCTTGTGGGCTATCGGCGAACTTTTGGAACAGAAGAAACGTGTGGAAAAAGGGTGGTTTCCGATGAATCCGAAACGCAAAGACCAATACCGGAATTTATCTGACAACAACAGAGAATGTACTATCTGCGAAAAGAAAGATAAATGAAAACAGAACTGATTTGGGTAGGAAAAACTGCCAACAAGCACTTCGATACGTGCATTGCCGACTATGTGGAGCGTATTGGTCATTATATGCCGCTCTCGATAAGCACGATTGCCGAACTGAAAAACACGAAAAACCTCAGTGCAGAGCAACAAAAGGAGCGTGAGGGCGAATTGATTTTAAAATTGATTCAACCAGCAGACATTGTTGTAGTGTTAGACGAACGCGGGCACGAATACCGCAGTATCGAGTTCGCTTCGTGGCTGCAAACCAAACAACACACAGTTCGCCGACTGGTGTTTGTCATCGGCGGACCTTACGGATTCTCGCCCGCGGTCTATGCTCGAGCCAACGAGCAGCTCAGCCTTTCGCGTATGACACTCTCGCATCAGATGATTCGACTGATGTTTACAGAGCAAATTTATCGGGCTTGTACAATTATGAAAGGCGAACCTTATCATCACGAATGATATGCAAAAAACATTATTCTCTCTCTGTCTTATCGTTTGGGCTTTGACCATCAATGCCCAACGTAATGAGATATTCAATTCGCGCATCGCCTCTTTACAGGTTGTCGCCGGCGACAAATGGATGCAAATGCCGATCGTAGAATTAGGAAGCCAGACACCAATCAACATCAACTTCGACGATCTGACACACGAGTATCACCGATACACTTATACCATTCGCCATTGCGAAGCCGATTGGACACCCTCAGACGCATTATTCACGAGCGATTATATCGATGGGTTTGCCGAGCAAAATACGATAGACGACATCACGGAATCTATCAATACCAATATGCTCTACACCCATTACGCACTTCAAATTCCCAACGATCGTTGTCGCATCAAGCTCAGCGGGAATTACCAACTCACGGTTTACGACGAGAATAACGGTCGAGAAAAGATGTTCACGGCCTGCTTTATGGTAACGGAACAGGCGATGAGTGTACGACTGAATGTGTCTACCAATACCGATATAGACATCAACGGAAGCCATCAGCAAGTGGCGATGGATCTCAATTACGGATCGATCAACGTGACCGATTATCAAAGTCAAATTCACACCGTCATACTTCAAAACAGCCGTTGGGACAATGCTGTCGTCAATCCTACACCTCAGTATGTAATGCCCGATGGTTTGCGATGGTCGCATAACCGATCGCTCATCTTCGCAGCTGGGAATGAATATCGTAAGTTCGAGGTTTTAGACGTAGGCCATACCACAATGGGCTTGGAGTCGATCAGTTGGGACGGCAGTCATTATAATGCTTATGTGTGGACCGATGAGCCGCGACAAAGCTATGTCTATGATCGCGATGCCAACGGCGCGTTCTACATTCGCAACAGCGATAATAGTGAGAATGATTGGACCTCAGACTATGTCACTGTCCATTTCCGTCTGAAAGGGCCACGTGTAAACGGACAAGTCTATCTCAACGCCGTGTGGACTAACGACCGCTTCACACCCGAATATCAAATGATGTATGATGAGGCGAAACAAATCTATCGCGCCTCCGTCCGCCTGAAACAAGGCTATTACTCCTATCAATACCTCGTCTTAAAGCCCGACGGTACAACTACCCCATTCCCGACAGAAGGTTCTTTCTACCAAACAGAGAACACATATCAAGCTCTTATCTATTATAAAGGTAATGGAGAACGTACCGATCGATTGGTAGGATATAATCAGATTCAATTAAAATAATAATAAAGAGAAAAAGGCTCCTCATTTGAGAAGCCTCTTGAAAACTATGATTTCTTACGCTGACAATCCGCACAAACACCTTTATAATACAACTGCATCTCATCGACAAGATTACCGTTGATATTCCTGTTTTCGACAAGTTGCGGAGCTTTTTCATCGAACATATCAATGACCCGACCGCATTCCTTACAGTAAAAATGTACGTGCGGAGTAACATTCCCGTCGTAACACACACGATGACTATCGACAGTGATCATCTGAGCCGCATTGTGATCGGCAAAGAGTTTGAGTGTATTATAAACCGTCGTTTTGCTCAACGTCGGAATTTTAGGACAAAGAGCCTGATACACTTCATCTATCGTAGGATGCGTAAAGTGTGTCAACAAATATTCCATTATGGCAAGGCGTTGAACAGAAGGTTTTAATCCGCTTTTCTGTAAGCGCGCATAAGCTTCGTTTTCTTTTGTCTGTAACATCATTATTCAATTTATTATGCAAAGATAGTTCGGTTTTAGTACCTGTACAAAAAATATTGGATAATTTACAGAATGATACTGTAAATCATCCAATATTTAACGAATATTAGACTCATTCAACATCAATTGCAGATAAACTCCGAGCTGAAAGGATGTTGACAAGTTGTTGGGTGTCTACTACTTGTTGCTCTCCGGTTTCCATAACTTTAAGTGTGACCTTCTGCGTTCGTATTTCGTTCTCACCCGCTAATACAACAAACGGAATTCGCTTGGCATTGGCATAGCTCATCTGCTTTTTCATTTTCACGTTGTCGGGGTAAAGCTCTGCACTGATTCCGGCATCGCGTACAGCTTTGATCTTCGACATACAATAGGCCGCTTCTTGATCTCCAAAATTGATAAAGAGCACTTGTGTCGTATTAACTACAGCTTTGGGATAGAGATTCAAAGCATTGAGCACATCGTAAATACGGTCTGCACCGAAACTGAAACCGACTCCGCTCAATCCCGGCATACCGAAAATTCCTGTGAGATTATCATAACGTCCGCCGCCAGTTATACTCCCCATCGGCATGTCTAAAGCCTTAACCTCGAAAATAGAACCTGTATAATAGTTCAGTCCTCGCGCCAAAGTGAGATCCAATTGAATTTCGTTTTGCAAGCCGGCAGACTTTAACGTGCTGAGAATAAACCGCGCCTCTTCTACGCCTTTAAGACCGATCTCCGACGAAGCAAGCACGCGAGAAATCGTATCGAGTTTCTCATCATTGCTCCCGCTCAATGAAATAATGGGCTGCAACAATGCAATTGCCTCATCGCTAATACCATTTTTGCGAAGCTCTTGATTAACGTTCTCAATGCCAATCTTATCTAACTTATCAATAGCTACGGTGATATTAATTATCTTGTCGGCTGCACCTATCACCTCAGCAATACCTGTCAAGATCTTACGATTATTGAGTTTGATCTGCACCCGAATCCCAAACCGGGTGAAAACGGTATCGATTATTTGTATCAGTTCAACCTCGTTGAGCAATGAATCAGAACCAACGACATCTGCATCGCACTGATAAAACTCGCGATAACGACCTTTTTGCGGACGATCTGCGCGCCAAACCGGTTGAATCTGGTAACGTTTGAAAGGCAATTGAAGCTCTTCACGGTGCATCACTACATAGCGAGCAAACGGCACGGTAAGATCATAATGCAATCCTTTTTCACATAACACCGATGCCAGATGCAAAGAATTGCGCTCAACTAAATCTTGATCTGTAACCTTACTCATAAAGTCTCCGGAGTTCAACACCTTGAAAAGGAGTTTGTCTCCTTCCTCACCGTACTTCCCCATTAATGTCTGCAAAGTCTCCATTGCAGGTGTTTCGATCTGCTGAAAACCGTAAAGAGCAAACACTTCTTTAATGGTGTCGAAGATATAATTGCGTTTCGCCATTTCAATCGGCGAAAAGTCTCTTGTTCCTTTGGGTATACTGGGTTTATTCATTATGTCTGATTGTTAGTTACGAACGATGGTTTGGGAGCGATCCGGACCAATAGAGACAATCTTGATAGGCGTCTCCAAATGTTCTTCTAAGAACGAAATATAGTTTTTAAAGGCCTCTGGGAACTCGTCTTCGCACGTCATTTGCGTCATATCCACTTGCCATCCCGGCAGCATTTCATAAACAGGTTCGATATTTTCTTCAATATCATAAGGAAAGAAATCTATCTTCTTGCCTCCTTGTTGATAGGCAACACAAGCCTTGATCGTATCGAAACCATCAAGCACATCACTCTTCATCATAATCAATTGGGTCACGCCATTAACCATAATTGCATAGCGCAAAGCTACTAAATCAATCCAACCACACCGCCGCTCACGTCCGGTCACAGCTCCGTATTCGTGACCGATGTTGCGAATTCGATCTCCGGTCTCATCAAAAAGCTCTGTGGGGAAAGGCCCCGAACCAACACGCGTGCAGTAAGCTTTCATAATTCCATAAACATTCCCAATCTTATTGGGAGCGATTCCGAGGCCAATGCAAGCACCAGCACACACGGTATTCGACGAAGTCACATAAGGATAACTGCCAAAATCCACGTCAAGCATCGTACCTTGTGCTCCTTCACAGAGTATCGACTTCCCCTCATAGATCAATCGATTCACTTCGTGTTCACTGTCAACAAGAGAAAATTGACGTAGATAATCAATGCCTTCCATCCACTTCTGCTCTGTTTCTACAAGATCATAATCTGTGTAATTCAATGCTTTGAGCATCTGTTCGTGACGAGCCTTATGTGCTTGATATTTCTCTTCAAAGTTTTCGAGGATATCGCCTACACGCAATCCATTGCGCGAAACCTTATCTGTATAAGTCGGACCAATACCTTTTCCTGTTGTGCCCACTTTGTTTTTGCCCTTCAATGCCTCCTGAGCTGCGTCGAGAAGACGATGTGTCGGCATAATGAGATGTGCTTTCTTCGAGATCAATAAGCGGTCTTTCAGCGGATGACCGGACTTTTCCAACTCTTTCGCTTCATTCATAAACAGGTCGGGAGCAAGCACCACTCCGTTTCCGATAATATTGACTTTACCACCTTGGAAAATGCCCGAGGGAATGCTTCTCAACACATATTTCTGCCCATCGAACTCCAAGGTATGTCCCGCATTAGGACCTCCCTGAAAACGAGCAACGACATCATAGTCAGGCGTTAACACGTCTACTACTTTCCCTTTACCCTCATCGCCCCACTGTAAGCCGAGCAATACATCTACTTTACCCTTATTCATTATTTCCATTTGTTTGTTCTCCCTCCGTTTAGACTGTTATTCCGCGTGTAATTTTACCTTGACACGCACTGCAAACACCATATATATATAGCGAGAATCCATCTTTACGAAATCTTTTCAGATGTACATTCTCCACAGCTCTTGCAATATTCGGAACGTGGATTTCCGTAACTTTTCCGCACACGGTACATATTTGATGACAGTGATTGGAATTGGCATAGCAAGCCTCATACCTTGTTCCATCAAGTAAATGATGGCGCATTATCAGACGAAGTTCGATAAAAAGGCGCAGCGTATTATATAACGTAGCCCGACAAACAAAGAACTTCCGCTCGATTAAGCATGCTTCTAACTGTTCAAGCGTGAAGTGTCCGCCCATCGAATAGACTGTATCTAAGATGGCATAACGTTCAGACGTCTTACGACGATGGTTTGTTTCAAGATAGTTATCAAGTATACGCCTGACCGTATTCTTCACGTTTTCTTTCATCTATACTACTTCTGAGATTTTCACAAAAATACATTTTTTATTGAATTAATTGTGGCGAGCCTTCAAAATATATCAATATTGAGAGGTTTTAACGCTTTTCGTGCCATATTCGCATAGACATATCCTAATTGAATGAACCGTTCTACACTGGCCAATGCTGCCCGCCTGACTCCCATATTACCGCTTTGCAAAGCCACATAAACCTGATCCAGATACTCATTAATACCTCGTGTATTAGGCTCTTGCCCCTGCATAAACAAACGGGCGAGTATTTGATAGCTGCAAATCTGACGGAGATCATCATCCGAGGCCATCCATTCGTAAGCCAAGATTGGTGCATAATCTAAGTGCTGATACAGATTAAAAGCAGCTAACTCGGCTATTTCCTGCGAGGGAGTCTGCTCCATCCAGATATCAACCACTTCCGGTAACGTCTGCTCCGGAGGCATTATCATCGTCGCCAGAATCTTACATTCACGGATATTTTCTTTCCATAACGCGATAGCTAACTCATAATCCTTACCATATTCGGCTGCCATCGCTTTCAATGTGGGAATGGGAACGCCCCAGTTCAGTTTATATTCAACCCCTTTCTCACGCATTGATCGCGATGCATCGCCATTCATATAGAGCCGGAAAGACTGTTTGATCTTCCTTAGTTTCGTACTGTTCTCTTCCGTCATAACAATCCGAACTCTTCACTATAACGCAACATCTGATCCGAATATGTCTCCGTATAATCGAGCAGAACATCTACAATCTCACCTTTCTCATCAAAAACCGGCTGCATCCGCGGGTTGATGAATCCCTTATAAGGTGCAAGATTCAAACGAGCATATCTTTCCAACACTTCGTGATGCAATTCACTGTCCACCGTAACAGCATACTCCTCCACCAAATCACGTGCTGCCGCAAAGTCGCCTTCGCTCTTGATGCGCTGGATTTCGGCCAAGAGTCGGGCAAAAAGATCTCGTAATGCTTGATAATCATCAATGACTACGAATGTTTTCCCATTTTGACGGGTCAACGAAACAATGCCTTTACCCTGCTCATATACCCAATGTGCAACGAGTGCACGGTTGCGCATATGCGCCTCCTCGATACAATGCCCGGGACGAATACGCGTTAGTTGTGTCATCAAGCCATTGAGAATATAAGTATAATAATGTGCTTGATAAGCCTCTCTGTCACTCAATAATCCTAATTCTATGAGTTTATCATCAGCCATATAATACAATCCGAACAGATCAGCACGCGCTTCTTCGATCGTATTCCCATATTCTTTGAGGGCATCTGAATCCACACCGGGTAGCAGTTGACCGCTTCCGTGCCCCAAACATTCGTGCAGATCGGTGTGCAGATCATCACAAAGATCACCGTAACGGTCAATCAATGCCCGTGTCGTTTCATCGCAAACAAACTCTTCATAAAAGCCATTGCCGTGTGCAGCCTTATCATATGCTTCGGTAAGATTACCGATCGTGACACTTTTTGAACCGTATCTCGCCCGGATCCAATCGGCATTGGGTAAGTTGATTCCTATGGCTGTGGAAGGGTATTCATCACCTCCGAGCATCGCAGCGCATATCACATTAGCCGTAACACCGCGCACTTGGCTCTTGCAGAAACGCGGATCCACGGG
Organism: Hoylesella pleuritidis; assembly: GCF_963541955.1. NCBI lineage: Bacteria > Pseudomonadati > Bacteroidota > Bacteroidia > Bacteroidales > Prevotellaceae > Hoylesella > Hoylesella pleuritidis. The sequence continues at coordinate 100,323 of NZ_CAUTUT010000005.1, forward strand.
TGAATGGTCTTCAAACCATTGTGCATTTTGGCATATTTTCTGCGTGCGACGCGTTGCTTCAAGATCTTTATATTCAACAATTCCTTCCCAAGAACCTTTTAATCCGAGGGGATCTCCATAGACTTCAATGAATCCATTAATAAAATCTACCCTACCTTCCTGTTCTTTAAGCCATTCGATAGAATATTGATCAAAGGCCTTTAAATCACCCGTACGGTAATAGTCGACGAGCAATCGGATCACGTGTTGTTGCTGTTCATTTTCTGCTACAGTAATTGCCCGTTCCAACCAAGAGATAATTACCTGAATGGCACGACCATATCGCCCGCTTTCCGTCCATTTGAGTTCGGAAATTGAGCCATCCGATTTCACCACGGTCGAATTCAATCCCCACGAGGGCGGTTCCTCATCACTGTCTGACTTCAATGCCTTGTAATAATCTTCAACCTCTTTTTGCGTTACACCATCATAAAAATTGCACGCCGAGGTCTTAACCAAATCATCTCCAGCCGCCTTATTGACACGCTTGGGTAATACCTCAGCATCAAAGATTACCGGGAATATCTCACGGATAAAATCTGTAGCCTGCATTCCTTCTTGTTGCAAAGGCCAAGCAGATACGCCCAACTTCTCAATCTCATTTTGTAGAAAATCTTCCGAGAATTCAGGCTGAAACTTCTCACATCCATAATGATGATAGATGCCGTTAGAGAACCACAGGCGTTTAAGATAAAGTTCCAACGCCTTGAAATCAGGAAGATCTTTCGACCCATTATACCTTATATATATAGCTTCTAAAACTTTCCGAATCCGTAAATTGTATTTACCGAATTGGTCGGTTGTGATATCTCGGCCCGCAAGTGTGGCTTGAGACAAGTAATAGATATATGCTTTCTGACGAGCAGATAATTCTTCAAAACCATTAAGCCGATAGCGAAGCAACTGCAAATCGGCAAATCGCTCGTCTGTATAAATAAAGTTTTGTATCATTTTTAATTAACGAAAGGGTGTAAAAATATTACTTTTCAGACTCCCGTTTGCGCTTAGTCGACTTTTTATCAGTAACTCTTCGCTGCGGAAGATAACGTAATTTGTAAGCCCGTGGCGTACACCCGTTGATCTTATAAAAAGCCGCATAGAACGACTGACGATTAGAGAAGCCTACCATATAGGATATATCCTCGATATTTAAGTCCTGATAACGCTTGTCAGCCAACAGTGCCATCGCCTCTTCAATGCGATAACTATTGACCAAAGCTGCATAATTTGTGTGAAACCTAACGTTGAGAACAGCCGAAATGTAGCGCGTATTTGTACAGAGATCCATAGCTAATCGCTTAGCCGAATAACCCTTATCCTTATACATTTTCTTAATAAGGAGAGCATTGATAATTTTTTCTTTCAAGTCATCCATCAACTGTGGGCTAACCAGTGTACGATAAGCCGCCTCCTTGATCTTCTTGTCTGTAATGTTGTATTTTGCCATTTCTACACGTAACAATATGCCACCTAACTGATGCAAAAATAGTTATTATTTTGCGTATAATCAAGTTTTAGTGTGAGTTTTTTCACAAAATACCGTAACTTTGCGGTAAAGTTAAACGATGGATATATCTTTTCTCCTCAAAAAATATTATGGTTTCAGTACATTCAGACCAAATCAATGCGAAATCATCAACGACATTATGGCAGGTAACGACTGCCTCGTATTGATGCCCACAGGTGGCGGAAAGAGTATATGTTACCAGATTCCGGCCTTGGCAATGCAAGGAACGGCCATCGTAGTATCGCCACTGATCAGTTTGATGTACGACCAAGTGGAGGCGCTCAAAGCCAACGGTATCTCAGCAGAAGCACTCAACAGCGGCAACGATATGAACCAAGACCTCATCATCAAACGCCGTTGTCTTGCGGGAGACATCAAACTTCTCTATATGTCTCCCGAACGATTGATTTCCGAAATACCCTTTCTGCTCAGCGAAATCAAAATCAGTCTGATTGCTATTGACGAAGCCCACTGCATCAGTCAATGGGGACACGACTTCCGACCGGAATATTCTCAGTTGGGCATTCTGCACGACAAATTTCCCCAAACGCCCATCGTGGCCCTTACGGCAACGGCCGACAAGGTAACAAGACAGGACATTATCAAACAGCTTCGCCTGCAAGTAAGCACCGAGGAACATATTTATATTTCCTCGTTCGACCGCCCTAATCTGTCGCTGAGCGTACGAAAGGAATCGGGAAAAGCCGAGAAAATGAAAGTCATTGTCAGCTATATTGAAGAGCATCCGGGCGATGCCGGCATTATATATTGTCTCAGTCGAAAGACTACCGAGAGCATAGCCGAATATCTGTGCAAACGAAACATCCGCGCCGTAGCCTATCACGCGGGGATGTCAGCAGCCGAAAGAAGTAAGATTCAGGAGCAGTTCAAAAATGATCGGACGCCCGTTGTCTGTGCCACAATTGCTTTCGGAATGGGCATTGACAAAAGTAATGTACGCTGGATATTCCATTATAATATGCCCAAAAGCATTGAAAGCTTTTATCAGGAGATAGGCCGTGCAGGCCGAGACGGAGCTCCTGCCGATACCATTCTGTTTTATTCGCTGTCCGACGTTATTCAATTGCGACGTTTTGCTAATGAAAGCGGCCAACGGGAAGTGAATCTCGAAAAGCTGCAACGGATGCAAGACTATGCCGAAAGCAGTGTTTGCCGACGCCGTATTCTGTTGAACTATTTCGGCGAACAAAGCGATCACGACTGCGGTCATTGTGACGTATGCCTGAGTCCGCCCCGAAAATTTGACGGAACACAACTCATCCAAAAGTCACTCAGCGCAATAGCACGCACGAATCAGCACATCCGATTCAGTACGACCATCGAAATTCTCCGCGGAATAGCATCATCTGCGGTTGTGAGAAACGGTTATGACCGCATCAAGACATTCGGTGCAGGGCGCGATATCAGTACAGCAGAGTGGCAAGACTATCTATTGCAGATGCTGCAAATGGGTTTTATCGAGATCGCTTATAACGAAGACGACGCCATCAAAATAACCCTCAGCGGACAAGATGTCCTCTATGGTCGGAAGCAAGCAGAATTAGCCGTTCATCAGAAACCAGAACCCATCAAACGAAAAGAGACAAAACGTCCGCTCCGTTGGCGTGAACGGGTGGAGATAGCAACCTCTCAGATATTCCCCGAAGTCCACGTTTCACACGTAGAAGATGCTGGTCTCTTCTCCGCACTACGTCAATTGCGCTTTGCCTTGGCCCAGGAACAAGGCTTTCCGGCCTATATCGTTCTATCAGACAAAGTTCTTCACACCCTCGCTGCCGAGAAACCGACAACCAAAGAGCAGTTTGGTAATATTCCCGGAATTGGTGAATACAAGAAAGAAAAGTACAGCGAGGCTTTCATCCAGGTCATCAAGAGATTCGTCTAAACTTCCTCCTACTACATCGATCGACCTTAACTATTATGAAAAAAGCAGACAAAAGTCTGTTTACCAATCAAAGAAATATAGCTTGAAGAAAAACTCCTGACAACCCTCAAACAGATACTTATCGCTCGGCTATTGGTTTTCGAAAAGATGAAATACCGTTAACAGACGCATCAAAAACCATAAATCACAAGGTGAAAAAGAGCTTTCCATCATGTCGTTAACAGCTATTCATCCCTTAAACTGAAATCTTTTGAAAAGGGATAAATGTCAACGCACTTATTATCAACCAATTAACAAAACGGTAAAAACGGCGTATTTATATCCAAGGTAACAGTCGACTGTAAATAACGCAAAGGTGAGAGCGTTTACCACTCCGATTTATTGACACTTTCACTTATCATTCTATCAAAATCACCCAATCACTTTGAATCGGGCGAATTTCAACAGAAGTTGCTTGCGACCGGTGTTTTTGAACTCTACGGTAGCCTTGGCATTCTCTCCTGTTCCTTCAATTTTAGTGACTATCCCGATACCGAAACGCTGGTGTTCGATAACCGAACCTTCATGTAAACTGGTGTCATTGGGCATCGAAGCCCCCTTCTCCCCTACCGTTCGATTGCCGTTTGACACGGCATCTTCAAGTTTGCGGAGATTGCCGCTACCTGCATTCAGTTGACGTTTGAACGCTGGAGAGAACGGATTTACAGGATTTTCGTGGTGATGAGGACCTGTAATTTTAGGTTTGACATCGGCCCGAAACTGGTCCGCTACGGGTCTGCTGTTCTGCATCCGACTGCCATAATCGAGCTCATCATCAGCCGATGAGCGGAAAGCTGAATAGTGACGACCAATTCGGAAGTCATCATTCTTGAAACGAGACGAGCGATTGTAGGAGCTGCGTACATAGGAGCGGGAAGCGTAATCATCGTAGTTGGCCTCGCCCTCAATGCGCAGCAAAGCGGGATCGATGTCCTGGATAAAACGGCTCGGTGTGTCGAACTCCATCTTGCCAAAACGAAAACGATTCTTGGCGCATGTCAGAATGCAATGCTTCTCGGCACGCGTAATGGCAACATAAAGCAGGCGACGCTCTTCTTCGAGCTCCCGGACGCTGTTGGTCGACAACGGACTGGGGAAAATATTCTCCTCTAATCCCACGATGAAAACCGTCGGAAACTCCAATCCTTTGGCCGAATGCACCGTCATCAATGTCACGCGGCTCTGCTCATCGGTATCGCTATCGAGGTCGGTTAAGAGTGAAACCTCTTGAAGAAAATCGGTGAGATAGATTTGATTTTCTTGTCCTTCTTCGCGCCGACTTTCAACAAAGTCTTGCATTCCGGATAGAAATTCCTCCAAGTTTTCTTGCCGTGCAAGACTCTCTGGATCGGTTTCGGAAAAAAGATCGGCACTGATTCCGCTCACCTTAATCAATTCCTGACCCAGTGAATAAGCATCAGTGTCTTGCTTTTTCTCGATAAAGCTGCTGATCAAAGCCCTGAAAGCGTCTAACTTGGTGATGGTTCCCCGGTTGACATTCAGCTGATATGCGGCAGGATTGGCAATCACTTCCCAAAAGCTCACACCGCTTTGCCGGGCTGATTCAGCAATTTTGGCAACCGTAGTGTTGCCGATTCCGCGGGCAGGATAATTGATAATGCGCTTGAAAGCCTCCTCATCGTCAGGATTGGCAACCAATCGGAAGTAAGCGATAATATCCTTGATTTCCTTGCGTTGATAGAAACTCAAACCACCATAAATACGATATGGAATACTCTGTCGGCGCATCTCTTCCTCGAATGAACGGCTCTGAGAATTGGTTCGATAGAGAATGGCGAAGTCGCTATACTCACATCGCTCCACGGCTTTGATACGTTTGATTTCCTTACAGACAATAATGGCCTCCTCCTTATCCGAATAAGCCTGTTTGAAAACGAGTTTTTCGCCCTCGTCGTTGCGGCTAAATACATCTTTGTGAATCTGTCTACCGTTATGCTTAATCAGACTGTTAGCAGCCTGAACGATGCATTGTGTAGAACGATAATTCTGCTCAAGCTTGAAAAGTTTGGCTTCTTCGTAAATCGTTTGGAAATCGAGAATATTATCAATGTCGGCTCCTCGGAATCCGTAAATACTCTGTGCGTCATCGCCTACAACGCAAACGTAGCGGTGTTCGCGTGTCAACTGCAAAACGATGCACTGCTGCACGTAATTGGTATCTTGATACTCGTCAACTAAAACATAGCGAAAGTGCTCCGCATATTTACGCAACACGTCGGGATATTCGGTAAACAGCGTATGCGTCATCACCAAAAGATCGTCAAAGTCCATTGCATTGGCTTTACGACAACGCTGGCAATAATTGGCATAAACTTGCCAGAGAGCCGACATCCGGCTCTGTCGATCGCGCTCCAACAGTTCTTTATTCTGTGCGTATTGTGCCGAAAGAATCAGATGATTCTTTGCCATTGAGATCCGACTGTGCACAGATGCGGGTTTATATACCTTGTCGTCGAGCGCCATCTCTTTGATAATGGTTTTGAGCAACGACCGAGAGTCAGCTTCATCATAGATGGTAAAATCAGCATTGAAGCCCAATAGCTGGGCCTCTACACGTAGAATGCGCGAGAAGATAGAGTGAAACGTGCCCATATTGAGCCGCCGTGCCGCTTCGTGTCCGACAAGATGACCGATGCGTTGCTTCATTTCATTGGCTGCCTTGTTGGTAAACGTGAGTGCAAGAATATCCCACGGCGCCATACCCTGCGCCAAAAGATAAGCGATTTTATAAGTAAGTACGCGCGTCTTACCCGATCCCGCCCCGGCAATCACCAGTTGCGGACCTCCGTTATATTCAACGGCCATACGCTGACCGGCATTCAAATCTTTCAGCAATTCCATTTATTTGGATCTTTTGTACACACCACCCGACACGGTATTTGGGTTGATTTCTTCACCCTCTCGCGGGAAAGAGGGAATAAATTTCATCTCTCTCAATATTCGTTTCTGCCTCAGACGCATATAGGCGCCAGGTTTCTGCGAATTGAACTTACGCGGATTAGGCAACGTAGCGGCAATCAACGCACAGTCAGCACGCGATAAATCAGCTACCATTTTACTGAAATGCTGTTCAGCAACGGCATCTGCTCCATAGATGCCATTACCCATTTCGATAGAGTTTAAGTAAACTTCCATAATCCGTTGCTTACTCCAAAGCAGTTCGATCAGTGCCGTGAAGTACACCTCGAAGCCCTTTCTCATCCAGCTACGACCAGGCCATAGAAAGACGTTCTTGGCCGTTTGCTGCGATATTGTACTTGCTCCGTGCTTCTTTCCGCCTCCTAAATTATGGGCAACAGCCCGCTCGATGGCTTTGTAGTCAAAACCGTGATGCAGTAGAAAACGCTGATCTTCGCTCGCCATTACAGCCACAGGGAGATGCGGAGAAATCCGATCTATTGACACCCAATGATGATGAAGAGCGGGGCTTTGGTCTTCGCCGATTTGCTGAAAACAGCGAATGACCATTAGCGGTGTAATGTAAACGGGAATGAAACGATAAGCTACGACGACCAATATCGTTGAGCTGAAAAAGAGGCTGACGCCCCATCTAAAAATCTTTCTTATCATTTTCATTCCAGTAAGACTATTATTACACATACAAGGGCAGGCCCAACGTTCGTTTGTTTATGGCTGATAATCTTATATCCTGCCTACAAACAGACATCGAGTCTGCCCTTTCTGTTAATTGAAAATCATAAATTACTTCAATGTCCCGTTATTAGCGGCGTCTACCATAGCCTGACTCGCATAAAGGAACACCTCTACCCGACGATTCTGTTGACGACCACTCGCTGTACTGTTGCTTGCCACCGGGTCAGAACTTCCTTTACCTTCAACATTTTGGAACTGCCCAGCCGGAACACCGCACTGCTTTAAATAATTCACAACACTTTGTGCACGGCTGTTGCTCAAAGGCACATTGATACCGTCATTACCTGTTGAATCAGTATGGCCATAGATATCTACGTGACAGTCATTATTATTTTTGAGCACGGAAGAAAACTTTGCCAACTCGTTTTTGGAGGTCTGATTCAATACCGCTTTGTTGGTAGCAAACAAGATTCCACTATCAAACGTTACCCTGACAGCCTTCAAACCATTGTTATCCGTTACCTCTTCCACCTTAGCATTTTTCACTTTCGCGGCCGTCTCGGCAGCCACTTTGTCCATATGTCTGCCTATCAGAGCCCCTGCTCCGGAACCAACCGCACCGCCGATAGCGGCACCCACGGCCGTATTTCCGGCAATCTTACCGATGATTCCACCAATCAACGTACCGCTGCCGGCACCAATCAAAGCACCCGTTCCTGTTTTGGTAGAACAACTAAAAATAACTGTAAGCCCCATAAATAGGGCTACAAACTTCATCCTTTTCATAATCTTTATCCCTTTGAACTACTATTTTAACTTTTACCTATTCCCCTTAAAACAATGCTGCAAAGGTAATTCTTTTTCCGTATTCATACATACTTGCCAACATTTTTTTGTAATTTTGCCACAAAATTACAGTAAATCGTTTGTTGAATAATGGGATTTCGCCTAAAAACAGATATAGATTTCCCTAAAACGAATATCAAGACGTCTTATGGCAAAAGAATTAAAAGAATTGACCAAGCGCTCAGACAATTACAGTCAGTGGTTTAATGACTTGGTCGTAAAAGCCGAATTAGCAGAGCAATCGGCCGTTCGCGGTTGTATGGTAATCAAACCTTACGGTTACGCAATATGGGAAAAGATGCAGCAACAGCTTGACAAGATGTTTAAAGAAACGGGTGCACAGAATGCGTATTTCCCGCTGTTGATTCCTAAATCATTTCTATCACGCGAGGCAGAACACGTCAAAGGCTTTGCCAAAGAGTGTGCTGTAGTGACCCATTATCGGTTAAAAGCAAGCGAAGACGGCAATAGTGTAGAGGTAGATCCTGCTGCACGCCTTGAAGAAGAACTCATTATCCGTCCCACTTCGGAGACAATCATCTGGAATACGTATAAGAATTGGATCCACTCTTGGCGTGATCTGCCGCTGATGTGTAATCAATGGTGCAACGTAATGCGGTGGGAAATGCGCACAAGGCCTTTCCTTCGCACTTCGGAATTCCTCTGGCAGGAAGGCCATACGGCACACGCCACGCGCGAAGAAGCCGAAGAAGAGGCCAAGAAAATGCTGCATGTATATGCCGATTTTGCTGAACAATGGATGGCAGTACCCGTAGTTCGGGGTGTCAAAAGCGAAACCGAGCGATTTGCCGGAGCCTTAGACACTTATACGATCGAAGCTATGATGCAAGACGGAAAGGCTTTACAGAGCGGTACTTCACACTTCTTAGGACAGAATTTCGCTAAATCTTTTGATGTAACTTACCTCAACAAGGAGAACAAACCCGAATATGTGTGGGCTACTTCGTGGGGAGTCAGTACCCGATTGATCGGTGCACTCATTATGACTCACAGCGACGACAATGGTCTTGTGTTGCCTCCGAGACTGGCTCCAATACAAGTCGTCATCATCCCTATTACCAAAGGAGCAGACCAACTGCAAGCAATTACCGAGAAAGTAATCCCAATTATCAACGAACTTCGTGCGCTCGGTATTTCCGTAAAATATGACGATGCCGACAACAAAAGACCCGGATTCAAGTTTGCCGATTATGAGTTGAAAGGCGTTCCCGTACGTTTAGTAATAGGAGGACGTGATATTGAGAACGGAACAGTAGAGATAATGCGCCGTGATACGCTCGAAAAAGAGACGAAACCTATTGACGGAATCGTTGAATTTGTCAAGAATTTGCTGGATGAAATGCAGCAAAACATTTTCCAAAAAGCACTCAAATTTCGCGACGAGCACATCTACGCCTGCGACAACTACGATGAGTTCAAAGAGCGAATCAAAGATGGCGGCTTTTTCCTTTGCCATTGGGACGGTACCGAAGAGACTGAAGCTAAGATCAAAGAAGACACACAAGCCACTATTCGTTGCGTGCCATTCAATGCCGAACAGACACCGGGCGTGGATATGGTAAGCGGTAAACCCGCTAAATATCGCGTCATTATCGCACGCAGTTACTAATTCATCCAAAAGGAAATGCCATCATACAGATCTCCGTATGATGGCATTTCCTTTTTTTATCAATCATCTATCGCATATTCGCATCTACGAAAGACAATGGCAACAAGTCTTTAACACTATTCACGGCATATACCGCCCGAGCACCGAAAAGCAAAATTCTGACAGGTCGTTTATACCGATCTTCCATCTCTAAAATCACTTGTCGGCACGCACCGCAAGGCGTAATCGGATCTTTTAAGAGACCCTTGTCATTGCTGGCAGCGATAGCCAAAGTCGTAATCGGCTGTTCGGGCTGTTGCGACTGGGCTGCAAAGATAGCCGAACGCTCGGCACATAAGCCCGATGGGAATGCCGCATTCTCCTGATTAGCACCGATAACGATCTGTCCATTAGCCAATCGCAAGGCCGCTCCTACATAGAAACGGCTATAATTGGCATACGCATTGTGCGTGGCCTTAATAGCTGAACGCACCAATTCTTGTTCCGAATCGGACAGCTCTTCCATTGCATACTGCTCGATTTTAATATCCAAGTGTATTTCTTCCATTACTGATTTGATAAATTATTGCTCATCACTTCCCCCTTTATTACTTATCTCCTTACTCCTTAATTACTTCCTACTTTCGACTCTACTACCGAATCCTCATCTCCTATTCTGCCTATATTCAAAAGCCCCGATATCCGGTTTCTCATCGCGTTTTTCTCCTCTACGATCATCGACTGGGGCCGTTCGAGAATCTGCCTTCCCCACAGCTATGCTTGAACGACGCAAATTAAAATCAAATTTCATTGTTCGCGTATCTATCTTAACGAAGTTTTTGTCCCCAGTTCGAGCCGTATCAACAACATCTTCATAAATGACTTGCGTAAAATGTACACTGTCTTCTGTTGTCACTTTGGGCATACGGATCACGCAATGATTAAACAGATAGCTGCCCTCCGCGGGTCGGTCGCCGAACGCTCTTACACAAACATTATCGGCAAAACCTGTTATCAGCGTGTTCCGACACTGTAAGTTCAACGTCGAATGACCTCCATTCATCAAACGAAAAGCCACCCCTCGCTCGGCATCAAAGGGGTAAAACTGCGCGAAAGTACATCCATTGATCTCGGTCTTTCCGCCTTTCAGCAAGAAGCAATCATTCAAGGCATTGGTTATCTGACAATTAATCAATTTCACATAGGCTGTATTTACGGCCAGCCCATAACCTTTATGATTATGAATAGTAACCGCATTCATCGTCAATTTCAGTCGGTTTACATCGGAAGAATCGACCCAGACACCATCCATAGCACTGTGAATATCCGTATAAGTAAGTACATTTCCGTAAGAAGAGGAATGAAACCGAACACCGCCCCATTGCCCGCTTACACGATCGTAAGGCAAGTAATCGAACATCCGATCGATGCGATCGCCACGCAAAACAACATTATGTGCAGCCGTTCCCTCAGCCAACAACCTACCAAAAACATCCATCCGGGCATTCGCGTGAAAATAAAGTGTTGTTCCGGCAGTAACCGTCAGCGTGGCGGCACTGTCCACTTTGATTCCTCCATAAACAATGATGGGCTTCTTACTCGCCATCACCGAATCTCTCTTAATGTGCACATTCCGTAACAAAAGAGCATCCCACGAATAGGCTTTGAGGCTCACTCGCTGCTGCACTCCATTTTCCAACGTGAACACCAAATGGTCTTCCACCTTCTTGGGAACAGCCTGACCTGTGGCATTGGCAGTCATTTCGACAAACACTCGTATGCTATCTTTACGGCGGATTTCCACTTCTCCCGTCTGATATCCGGTCGTTTCACCTAAGTAAATACCGTCTACATTTACACGAAATCCAGTCTGATTGCCTCGCTCCAACCGAACATTGGCACAGCGCAGTCCACTTCTCGACCGGTTATAGACCCAAAATGTCTTGGTCGCCGCAGGTACTTTGGCAAACACGGTGTCCATAGACAACGTATCGACGGAGAACGACAGGCGAGCATCCGACGAGGAATGAAAAGAATCCTCATTTGCACACGAAGACAGGAATGCAGCCCATAACACTACAAAGAAGAATATTCGTCCTTTTTTCATCAATTGAATAACGAGACTTATACCTTATTATTATATATAGGATAACAAATAAACGAAAAAAGAAAAAAGTATAATGATTATTTGGTTCATAAGAAAAAAACACGTAACTTTGCATTCGCAATTAGGCAGGGAAACCTTTCTTCAATAAGAAAGAACGCCGATATGGCTCAGTTGGTAGAGCAATTCATTCGTAATGAATAGGTCCCCGGTTCGAGTCCGGGTATCGGCTCAAAGTCTTAAATACACTTACCGCGGTAATAGCTCAGTTGGTAGAGCACTAGCTTCCCAAGCTGGGGGTCGCGAGTTCGAGCCTCGTTTACCGCTCTAAATCTTTCCTAAAACACAACGCTTCACTTTTAAGTCTTTTCTTATATTCAACCGTTTCTCTAACTATCTGTATGTCTTAGAGTTACAATATATTATTTTTCCGTTTCCAATTAACGGCTTTTTACCCGTCGTCTAACCGTTAATTACCGTGCGTTTAACCGTTAATCACACGCTGTTTAACAATTAATTGCACGCTGAAAAGCCGTTAATCGCACATTATTTAAAGGTATCTCGCAAAATCAGAGCTAATTCACCCCAAATCGACTCTTATGGATTCAAAAACAAACTTACCATCGACACCCTACTCCCCTTTACCTATTCATTATTCCAGTTTATGTATTTTTAACTACAAATAATCAAAGAAAAGCCACCGACTTATCATTATTTTTAGTAAATTTGCGGGGTTTTAGGAAAGGATTTAACTATTTAACTGATTATCAAACGGTTATATAGAGTAAGAGGTTTAAGATGAGGCAATTAAAGATTCAGAAGAGTATAACTAACCGTTCAAGTGAAGCGTTAGACAAGTATCTTGTAGAGATCGGACGGGCACCGCTTATTTCCATTGAGGAAGAAATCGACTTGGCACAGAAAATCAAAAAAGGAGGCCCCGAAGCACAACGAGCTGAGGAGAAACTCGTCACAGCCAATCTGCGCTTTGTTGTTTCCGTGGCCAAGCAATACCAACATCAGGGACTTTCACTGACCGATCTCATCGACGAAGGAAACATCGGTCTGATCAAGGCTGCTAAGAAATTCGATGAAACTCGCGGGTTCAAGTTCATCTCATATGCAGTGTGGTGGATTCGACAAAGCATTCTGCAAGCCATCGCCGAGCAAAGTCGCATCGTGCGATTGCCGTTGAATCAAGTTGGCTCATTGAGCAAAATCAACCACGAAATCAATAAATTCGAACAGGAAAATCAACGCCACCCCTCTGTATCCGAGCTTTCGGAAGCCACCAAATTGGACGAAGAGAAAATCGGGCAGAGCCTAATGGCCGACGGACATCACGTAAGTATCGATGCTCCTTTCCAAGACGGAGAGGAGAACTGTATGTTAGATGTAATGGCGTCGGGCGATGACAGCCGCACAGATAAACAAGTTGACCACGAAAGTATGGCTCTTGAACTGAACACAGTACTCAATAAAGTGCTCAAAGAACGTGAAATCACTATCATCAGAGAGTGCTTTGGTATCGGATGTCACGAAAAAGGATTGGAAGAAATAGGTGATCGGCTGGGGCTGACACGTGAACGCGTACGCCAGATTCGTGAAAAGAGTATAGCCAAACTGCGCGACAGCGGCAATGTTAAGATTCTGATGAAGTATCTCGGATAAGATTTTGACATTCACTTTCAATTATATCGCCCTGCCTTTTTGCAAAGGTGGGGATTTTTTATTACCTTTGTCGTCAAACAATTCTGATGAACATATTATGCAAACGCATATTCAGAATCACACTGATAGCCCTGATATGGACAACAGGTGTGGCTGCAAAGGTTCGCCCAGACACCTTGATGATCCGCCGTATTTACAACTATCCCCTAACAGTCGATACCACCGGACTGCACAATTCGTACACATATTCTTATCGACGGCATACAATCAATGTGGAGAAAAGAAACTTTACGCTTTTAGCTGTACCGTCGATGTATTTCATTGCACACGGCAATAATCGCAAATATATCAGTGAGGCGTATGACAAAATAACGTTCAGTGATCTGAGACAATTCAACACCCAACGGATAATTGCATTGACAACCATCCCTCATCATCATAAAACGATGCCTACACTGTTGAAGTATCTCACGCCACAAATCTATAATGAGACCATCATTGAGAATCATCTGCTCTCACCGTTCAATCGACAGAACCACGTATTTTATCGTTATAAAGTAACTTTCTTACTGAATGGAACGGCAAGAGTCTCCTTTAATCCCCGACAAGATAATACGCAGTTGATTTGCGGCACGGCGTTAGTCGATTACGCAACAGGCCGTGTTATTGAGATGACATTCAGCGGAGAATATGACATGATCAACTTTACGCTCCACTTGATAATGGGTAAAAAGGAACAGAAATCACTGCTTCCGGAAAAGTGTGAACTTGATTGTAAGTTTAAATTCATCGGTAATCTAACCCGAGCTAAATATCTTGCATATTACGGTTTGCCTAAAATTTTACCCGACTCCATCGTCGATTCAGACGATATTGCATTGATAAAACAGGTTCGTCCTGACACTCTGAGCAGCGAAGAACAAGCTATTTATGATCGAGATAACGAGATTGCAGCTCGCAAAAACACAGAAACCGTAAAGAAAAAAAAGAAGAGCAAGCTTAAAACCATCCTCTGGGACATCATCGGAGACCATCTTGTCAATCGCATTAAGTCCAGTTTCGGCGATAAGAACCAGGGCTATATTCGTATCAATCCCATTGCAAACCCATTGTATATGGGTTACAGCCATCGGCGAGGATTTACTTATAAGTTCAACATTCGTGGCAGCTATAACTTCTCAGACAACTCAGAACTCTGGGCGAGAGTGAAAGCAGGCTATTCGTTTAAGCAGCATCAGTTTTATATGCGTGTGCCAATCATCTATTATTATAATAAACATCACAATGGATTTCTTCAAATAGAGTTTAACAACGGAGACCGAATTACCAATACATCTGTGTCTGATCATATCGAAGATAACGATACGACAAAAGATTATAAACCGCATCTCAATACCTTTAAAGATATGAGTCTGCGAGTAGTCAACAACTATGATATCTCCGATAAATTTGGTTTTCAAGTCGGTTTCATCCTCCATCGGCGCACAGCTTTAAACAAAGTAGCCTTTGAAAGAGCCGGACTGACCTACAATTATCGCTCTTTCGCCCCCGTAATAGAGCTTGAGTACCGCCCTCTCGGATGGAAAGGTCCAATCCTAACAATGGATTATGAACGAAGTATTCGCGGTGGACGGCGAGACAATACGGCCTATGAACGATGGGAAATAGACGGCCAATACATTCGGAATATGGGTAGATTACAGCGTCTTTCACTGCGTTTAGGTACAGGATTTTACACCTGGAAAGACCACAATTCATACTTTCTTGACTTCGCAAACTTCCGTGAGAACAACATTCCCGGCGGTTGGAATGACGAATGGAGCGGTGAGTTCGAACTCCTGAACAGCAAATGGTACAATGAGTCTGAATATTATGTGCGGGCCAATGTCACATACGAGAGTCCTTTGTTAATTACAAGTCGCCTACCGTGGGTAGGCCGTTTCATCGAGACTGAACGTATTTACGCCAGTGCACTGTCGGTCAAACGTCTTCATCCTTACTTCGAATTGGGATATGGATTCACCACACGCTTATTCTCAGTAGGACTCTTTGCCGCCAATAAAAATGGTAAATTCAGCGGCTTCGGATGTAAATTCGGATTGGAATTGTTCCGCCATTGGTAGCTCATTCACCTCCTTTCATTCATCAAATCATCTTGAAATGCTCTCTTTACAACAGCAATTGACAGTCTATAAAGCAAGTGCCGGTAGCGGAAAAACCTTTACGTTAGCCACGGAATACATCAAATTGCTCATCGCTAATCCGCAATCTTATCGATCAATATTGGCTGTTACATTCACGAATAAGGCCACAGAAGAGATGAAAATGCGCATTTTGAGTCAACTATATGGCATTTGGAAGCAGCTACCCGACTCTCAAAGCTATATGGAAAAGATAACGAATGAGCTCAAAATTACTGATTCCATCGCCGCCAAAAGAGCCGGGACAGCTCTCAGTTATCTGATACACAATTATAGTTATTTCAGAGTTGAAACCATCGATACATTCTTTCAGAGTGTACTTCGTAACTTAGCAAGAGAGCTGGATCTTACTGCTAACCTACGGCTTGAACTCAATGACGACCAAGTAGAACAGCAAGCCGTTGACGAACTAATTGAGAGTTTGGAGCCGAATAGCGAGATATTACGCTGGATTATGAGCTACATCCGCGACAATATAGAGGATGATAAGAGTTGGAATGTTATCGGAAAGATTAAGGATTTCGGTCGAAACATCTTCAAAGACGTCTACAAATCCAATAGCAAAAGTCTTAATACGGCGCTCAATCGCAAGGATTTCTTTACGGAATATACGGCTAAACTGCATAAGATCAAAAACGAATCAATGGAACATTTGCAGCAATATGTCGCAAGTTTCTTTGATGTTTTGGACGAGAATGGCTTGTCCATTGACGACTTTTCCTATGGAACAAGCGGTGTTTGCAGCTATTTTCAGAAGTTGAAAGATGGTATCTTAGACGACGACAAACTGCTTACCAAACGCGTTTTAGACGCGATGGAGGGTGCAGAAACGTGGGTAAAGAAACAAGAAAGACGGCCCGACAACCCCATTTTTGCACTTGTTCAAAGTACATTATGGCCGATGTTACAAGACATTGAACGTATTCGGCCACAGCAAGTTAAACTGTATAAGTCGGCCGTTCTCACGTTGCAACACCTCAACCAGTTACGACTTCTTAGCTGCATCGATACAAAAGTGCGTGAGATCAACAAAGATGCCAATCGCTTTTTACTTAATGACACGCAGTCATTACTGAACGCTCTCATTGTGGATAATGATTCCCCGTTTATATTTGAGAAGATCGGAGCCCAGCTCGAACATATAATGATCGACGAATTTCAAGACACTGGTACCGTGCAATGGTGTAATTTCAAAGTTCTTTTACTTGAATGTATGAGCCGACAAGGCACCGGAAATATGCTTGTCGGCGATGTCAAGCAGAGCATTTACAGGTGGAGATCGGGCGATTGGAGGCTTCTCAACAACATTGAAAATGAATTCGGCAACCGCAAAAATACCGTCAGCATTCGCCATCTTGATACTAATTATCGATCAAATCGGCATATTATAGAGTTCAACAACACATTTTTCAAGGCGGCGGCATCCATTGAATACGCACAACAAAATGAAAATTACCCGACAGGAGCAGAAGAATTGAAGCGTGCCTATGCAGATGTCGAGCAGCAAATACCGACGAATCGCCCCGCCGAAGGTCTTGTTCACATCGAACTTTTACCCCAAGAAGACTATCAAAGTAAAATGATGGAACGGCTGAAAGACACTGTCCAAGAGCTAATTGATAGCGGAATTCCTCCCGAAAAGATGGCAATCCTCGTTCGATTCAATAAAACCATCCGACAAATAGCCGACTATTTCGCACAGGAAATGTCCGAAATAAAACTCATTTCAGATGAAGCCTTCCGCTTGGACACCTCTCTTGCTGTAAACATTATTATTGATGCGCTCCACGTTTTGACGCATCCGGAAGATCAGATAGCCACGGGAAATCTAATTAAAGCATATCAAAAGCATATCATTAATAACAAATTGGAAGACAGCGAGTTATTAATACATAAGCGAACAGCCATTCATTATCTTCCGACAGTATATCTTTCGGAACGTGAAAGACTATTGGCAATGCCTCTATTTGACCTCATCGAAAAACTCTACAACATTTTCCAGCTCAACCGATTGAATGAACAGAGTGCATATGTCTGCACCTTTTACGACCAAGTAAACGATTATCTTGCCAACAATACGGGTGATATTGATGACTTTGTCACAGAATGGAACGAAAATATTCACCGTAAGACGATTCAGAGCAACGAAATAAATGGTATCCGACTGATCACGATTCACAAGAGTAAAGGTTTGGAGTTCGACAACGTGTTAATGCCATTCTGCGACTGGAAACTCGAAAAATACGGTTCGACAATCTGGTGTTCGCCCAACGAAGCGCCGTTCAACGAACTACCGATCGTACCGATTGACTTCTCATCTAAACAGATGAAAGGTACGATTTACGAACAAGACTACCGTCACGAACACTTGCAAAACAGTGTGGATAATCTCAATCTGCTTTACGTTGCATTCACTCGGGCCAGCAAAAACCTATTTGTCTTCGGCAAAAGAAATGCTAAAAACAGTCGGTCTTACATCATCGAACAGTGTCTCGACAACTTAAATTCAAGTTTAAATAGCACTATAAACACCGATTTTAGCGATGAAATGGGCGAAAATCTCACTTTTGACTATGGTCATTTATCCGTAGACGACACGAGAAGAAACGCAAAACAGACTGCCAACGTATTCAATTCGCCCATCACGGTCAGACCATTAAATATCGAAAACTATGAAAGCTGCGTGCAATTCAAGCAAAGTAACCAAAGTCGCGATTTCACCAAGCAAGACGAAAGCAATGAAAAAGCCTCGTCATATATTCAAATCGGCAGTGTGCTTCACAATCTATTTTCCACTATTCACACTGCGGCCGGCATCGAACCGGCCCTCAACCAATTAGAAAGCAACGGCATCTTATATAATGAAGACATTACCCAAGACCGACTGATCGATATGCTTCGCAAACGGCTTGACGACAAGCGCGTAGCCGATTGGTTCTCAGATAAATGGCAACTGTTCAATGAATGCACGATGCTATCCATCGACCCGGATACGAATGAGGTACAGGAGCACCGTCCCGACCGCGTAATGACTGACGGGAAAAAGATGATTGTCGTAGACTTTAAGTTCGGAAAGCCTCGCCCCGAGTATCAAAATCAAGTGCGAGGATATATGAATCTGCTCCGAACAATGGGATATCCGAATGTCAAAGGATATCTATGGTTTGTATATAGCAATGTTATTGAAGAAGTGAAATGAAAACATTCTTAGAGTTTGTAGCCCAAGATCTTATCGAAAAATACGGTACAGATCTTTCCCGAATAGCTGTTGTCTTTCCGAATAAACGTGCTTCTCTGTTTTTGAACGAGCACTTGGCACGTATCGCCAACAAACCGATTTGGAGCCCATCATACATTACTATCAGTGAGTTATACCGTCAACACAGCTCGTTGATGATCGGAGATCCCATCAAACTAATTTGTGATCTCTACAAGACATTTATCCAATGCACAAGTTCGGACGAGTCTCTCGACCATTTCTATGGCTGGGGACAACTCTTGCTCAACGACTTCGATGATATCGATAAGAATTTAGCCGATGCGGAAAAGATATTCACCAACCTCCGTGACATCCACGAGTTTGACGATATTTCTTACCTATCAGATGAACAAAAAGAAATTCTCAAAAAGTTTTTCAGTAATTTCTCAGACAATCACAACAGCGAGTTGAAAAAACGATTTCTCAATTTATGGAGTCATTTCGACAATATTTACAATAGTTTCAACAAGCGATTAGAGGAACAAGGACTGACTTATGAAGGTGCACTTTACCGCAAAGTGGTTACCGATGAAACCATCAAATTTCGCTATGAAACATATATTTTTATTGGTTTCAACGCTCTTCAACGCGTAGATCAATCACTGTTCACCCGACTGAAAAAGGCCGGGAAAGCTAAGTTTTACTGGGATTTCGACAACTATTATATGTCAGACTCTGCACTGAATGAAGCCGGACACTTCGTCAGGCAATATCTTTCCACTTTCCCGAACGAACTGGACCGAACCGATAAAAATATCTACGCCAACCTGCAAAAGCCTAAAAACATTACTTATATATCGGCAACTACCGAGAACATTCAAGCCCGATATATCAGCGACTGGTTGCGACAGAACGGCAGAATTACAGCTGATCGACGAACGGCCATCGTGCTTTGCGATGAGAGTCTGTTACAAACGGTGATTCACTGTTTGCCCCCCGATGTAACGAAAGTAAATATAACAATGGGATATCCACTGTCGCAATCGCCCATTTCATCGCTCATCAGCCAGCTGATTGCCTTGCAAACAGCCGGCCATCCCGATAGATCCGACCGCTATCGACTGCATTATGTGAACACCGTTTTACGTCATCCTTACGCCCGCTATATATCACCCAAATATGCAAAAGTACTGAGTGAGTTGAACAGTCACAAACGCTACTATCCCAATCGTAGTGAATTGGCCGTTGACGAAGGTCTCTCTACACTATTCGAAGAACTCGAAAGTTGCTCTGTTTCAGAGCAAAACCTGAGATTATCTCAATGGATACTTAATCTCTTAAAACGTATCGGACAAAATGCAAAAGATGAAGTCGACCCGCTATTTCAGGAGTCTCTCTTCCGAATGTACACACTGATGAATCGCCTTTCCGACCTAATTGAGGCAGGAGATCTTGTCGTCGACCTGATCACTTATCAGCGATTGATCAACCAACTCATCAAGAGCACAAGCATTCCGTTCCACGGCGAGCCCGCCGTCGGAATTCAAATAATGGGCGTTTTAGAAACTCGCAACCTCGATTTCGAACATATCTTAGTGCTCTCTTGCAATGAAGGAAATATGCCGAAGGGTGTAAATGACTCCTCATTCATCCCCTATTCCATCCGCAAAGCATTCGATCTGACCACGATCGATCATAAAGTGGCCATTTACGCTTATTATTTTCACGGCCTTTTGCAACGAGCTACGGACGTAACGCTGCTCTACAACAGTGCAACGGAAGATGGACACAGCGGTGAAATGAGCCGTTTTATGCTCCAACTGATGGTGGAAAGCGGACAAGATATCCACCGAGAAGCCTTGCAGGCAGGACAAATTCCGCTCGTTTTACAATCGAAAGTCATCGCAAAAGACGATAATGTGATGGCCATTTTACGTTCTTTCGACAAAATTTCTCCCACAGCCATCAACAGATATATCCGTTGTCAACTACTATTTTACTACAATATGATCGCGGGAATCAAGGAGCCTGATGACACCGAAAACGACGATCTGATCGACAACCGGATATTCGGCAACATCTTTCATCGGGCTTCCGAACTGATTTACAGCCGTTTTATGAACCGCAATTACAGTATACACACAGCAGATATCGACGCCATTCTCAAACACAGCGAACTATTGGATAGTATCGTCGACCAGGCTTTCAGAGAAGAACTCTTCAAAGTAGACCGTCAAGGATTCCGCCCCGAATACAATGGTTTGCAGCTCATTAATCGCGAAGTCATCATCAGTTACCTGCACCAACTGCTTGAAATAGACCGTCGTCTCACGCCTTTCGCCATCAAAGCACTTGAACAAGAGGTATACACAACGGTCAAATTCGACAGCGGAAACGAACAATTATCCCTCAAAGTGGGCGGTTTCATCGACAGAATGGACTATATCAACCAGCAGCCCGATGGCGAACGAATCCGCGTTATAGACTATAAGACAGGTAATTTACCATCGAAAGCCACGACCACAATCGAAGAAATCTTCGAAGGAAAAGAATTACGCGCTAAACATACAGACTATTTTTTGCAAACGATTCTTTATTCATTGATTGTTAAAAAATCATCAGAATGGAATCCGGAAGGTCTCCCCGTAAGTCCCGCTCTCCTCTTTATCCAGCACGCCAAAGGCGAGAACTACGATCCGATACTGCTGCTCGGTAAAGAAAAAATCATCGATGCCGACCGTTATCGCAATGAATTTGAAGCGCAATTGCAAACATTGCTCGGCGAAATATATAATCAAGACGTTCCTTTTTCACCGACGGAAGATAAATCGAAATGTGAAACCTGTCCTTATAAACGACTGTGCCGAAGTTGATTCTGGCAAAAAAAACAAAAGAACATAAAATGAAAGTAGGCCATCTGTTCATCATCTTCTAAACAGAGCATAACAATCTAATTATCAAGTACATACAAAACAATCTTCAATTAACCATCAATCGCAGTACGTTTAACGGTTAAACGCACACCAATTAACCGTTAAACACACGATGATTAACGGCTTTTCGCAATACGAAATACAACACCTCTTTTTCCAGTCGCTATTTTCTGTTTTTCCACATACGATTTTCCGTCTTGGCAGTATACATAAAAAGCGATAAAAATAGGTCTTCTTTCGACCATTATCAGTTTTTCTTCGTATCTTTGCACATATTTTGTGACAAAGAAACCAATAATTAATTTATGAGTAAGCAAACAGAGAAAATCAAAGAACTTGTCGCCAAACGCGAGCAAGCTCGTCTCGGTGGTGGCGAGAAAGCCATCCAAAAACAACACGAACGGGGCAAATACACAGCTCGTGAACGTATTGATATGCTTGTCGACAAAGGAAGTTTTGAAGAATATGATATGTTTAAACTCCACCGTTGTCACAACTTCGGGATGGAGAAAAAGCAGTATCTCGGCGACGGAGTCGTGGCCGGCTCTGCTACGATCGACGGCCGGTTGGTCTATGTTTACGCCCAAGACTTTACGGTAAACGGCGGTTCTCTGTCGGAAACGATGTCTCAGAAGATCTGCAAAATTATGGATATGGCGATGACGATGGGAGCTCCTGTGATCTGTATGAACGATTCGGGTGGTGCCCGTATACAGGAAGGCATCTGCGCATTGGCCGGTTATGGCGAGATATTCGAGCGTAATATCCTGGCTTCGGGCGTTGTTCCACAGATCTCAGCGATACTCGGTCCGTGTGCAGGCGGTGCCGTTTACTCTCCTGCCCTCACCGACTTTACGCTGATGATGGAGAATACCAGCTATATGTTTCTTACCGGTCCGAAAGTCGTTAAAACCGTTACGGGCGAAGACATCGACTCGGAACATTTGGGAGGAGCATCTGTCCACTCTACGAAAAGCGGTGTAACACACTTCACGGCGAAAAGTGAAGAAGACGCAATGCAACAAATCAAGACATTGTTGAGTTATATTCCGTCGAACAATACAGAAGAGGCACCGCGCATCGAATGCAAAGACCCGATCGATCGGATGGAAGACAGCCTTAACGAACTGTTACCCGACGATCCGAACAAGGCTTATGATATGTACAAAGTGATTTCCGCAATCACGGATAACGGTGAGTTCTTCGAGGTTCAACCGAAATTTGCAAAGAATATCATCACCGGTTTTGCTCGTTTCAATGGTCAGAGCGTAGGTATTGTGGCTAATCAGCCAGCCAGTTATGCAGGCGTTCTCGATGTGAATGCGTCACGCAAAGGCGCCCGCTTCGTTCGTTTCTGCGACGCTTTCAATATCCCCATCGTCAGTTTAGTCGATGTTCCGGGCTTCCTTCCAGGTACAGGACAGGAGTATAACGCCGTAATTTTGCACGGTGCTCAGCTGCTCTACGCTTATGGCGAAGCCACAGTGCCCAAGATAACCATCAATATCCGCAAGAGTTATGGCGGTAGTCACATTGTGATGGGATGTAAACAGCTTCGCTCTGACCTTAATTTCGCTTGGCCGACAGCCGAAATTGCCGTGATGGGAGCATCCGGTGCCGTAGCCGTTCTCTGTGCGAAAGAGGCCAAACAGAAAAAAGATGCCGGCGAAGATGTAGCTACGTTCCTGGCCGAAAAGGAAGAGGAATACACCGAAATGTTTGCCAATCCTTATCAGGCAGCTCAATATGGCTATATCGACGATGTGATAGAACCGCGCAATACACGCTTCCGCATCTGTCGAGGTCTGGCACAACTGGCAACGAAACGACAGAATCTGCCAGCTAAAAAGCACGGATGCATGCCGATGTAATTCATAATTCACAACTCATAATGCATAATTCATAATTCGGAATACATATATTATGTTGAAGAAAGACAAGCATATTTATGCGGCAATAGCACTGGCTCTGCACGAGTTCAGGGGTAATAATGTGCACGACAAAGAGCCGGGCATCATTACGATAGCGCCCCGTGCGACAATGTGGAATGCCAAATTCATTTCAATGACAGCTAAACCCTAAGAGCAAATGAAGGAATATAAATATACAATTGATGGCAAAGAATACAAGGTTGCCATAGGTGACATCGAGGAAAATGTTGCTAATGTAACAGTCAATGGTGAGGAATTCAAGGTTGAAATGGAGCCGGAACCCGAACAGGAAAAGAAAAAAGTAGTTGTCCAAGCAACTGCCCAACCGGCTGCTTCGGAAGAGAATACAGCGTCGGCAGCATCTGTCAATACGGCTAATGCAGTGAAAGCACCGCTGCCGGGCGTAATTACTGAAATCAAAGTTGCCGTCGGCGATGAAGTGGCTGTGGGCGATACGGTCGTTGTTCTTGAAGCAATGAAGATGGCCAACAATATCGAAGCCGAGAAATCAGGTAAGGTTACGGCTGTTTGTGTGAAGCAGGGTGAGAGCGTGATGGAGGATACTCCGCTTGTGGTTATCGAATAATCTGTTTCTCAAAAATATATCAATAAAAATGCTGTGACAACAAATCACAGCATTTTTATTTTACATTCAACAAATGAGTAACCGTTATTCAGGCAATCGATTATTCTCGGGGAAAATAACAGTAGGTTTGAAAGTTTTGGCTTCTTCAAACTCCATTAAAGCGTAAGAGATTATTATCACGGTGTCACCAACCTGCACCTTACGCGCAGCTGCACCGTTCAAACAAATACAACCACTGCCGCGCTCGCCCTTGATAATGTAAGTTTCTAAACGTTCACCATTATTATTATCCACGATCTGCACTTTCTCGCCGGCGATTAAATGGGCTGCGTCCATCAAATCCTCATCAATCGTGATACTGCCCATATAATTCAGATTCGCTTCCGTAACCTGAACACAGTGTAACTTAGATTTCAATACTTCTATCATCATCGTTTAATGCTCTCCTATTTTCGGCTCTTTATACTTGATGTGGTCGATAAGACGGATGGGAGTGGTACCGCAATAGACGGTAATGCAGCCCACTATGTTAGGCGAATCGTCCCAAGAGCCGATCTCTTGCAAAGTATCTCCGTCAACGATTGAGAAGTATTCCACCTCTAACCCATCAACGGAATTAATGTCACTCGTCACCTTTTCCAACGTCTCTTGCACCGAATGCGCCTTTGCATAATCGACACTCGCCAACATTGTTTGATATATCGTGGGAGCGATTACACGCTCACCAGGCGTGAGCAAAGCGTTCCGACTACTCTTGGCAAGTCCGTCCGAATCTCTGATGATATCACATTCAACGATCTGAATGCCTAACCCGAGGAATCGAACTAATTGCTTGATGACTGCAATCTGCTGCCAATCCTTTTCTCCGAAATAAGCTCTTGTAGGACGAGTAATATAGAACAAGCGGCTGACAACCTGACAAACACCGTTGAAATGCCCCGGGCGCTTGGCTCCTTCCATTACAGTGGTAACGGGTGGAAACTCAAAACGACGCGTGTCGGGCACCGGATACATCTCACTAACGGATGGAGCAAAGACATAAGCAGCACCTACTTGCTCTAAAAGTCGACAGTCGGCATCCAGTGTCCGTGGATATCTCTCTAAATCATTTGGATCATTAAACTGTGTGGGATTCAAGAAAACAGAAACTACAGTGATGTCATTCTCGGCGACACTCCGCCTTACTAATGATGCATGACCTTCGTGCAAGGCTCCCATTGTGGGCACAAGCCCAATCACCCTACCCTCTTTCCGAAATGCGAACAGTTCGTTTTGGAGGTCTACAATCTTGTTAAATACTTTCATTATACCTATTTCTTATTGCGTTGCAAAAATACTATCATTTTCCTTAAAGAAGAAAGAATAATTATAAAAATATCCCAATAAACACGCGCTTCGCCGTAAAATCTGCACAGATTCAGCCTTTTGTGAAGTTTTTTTATTACCTTTGCATTATCAAGAAAACAAATTAGAGTATGGCTAAGAAAATCCTATTCATCAACCAAGAGATAGCTCCGTATGTCCCGGAAACGGAATTATCCATTATGGGTCGCGAACTTCCACACAAGATTCAAGATGAAGGGCTTGAAATTCGGACGTTTATGCCTAAGTGGGGAAACATCAATGAGCGTCGCGGACAGCTGCACGAAGTTATCCGTTTGTCCGGAATGAATCTCATTATTAATGATACCGACCACCCATTGATCATCAAAGTAGCCTCCATACCATCGTCACATATTCAGATATATTTCATTGACAACGATGATTATTTCACCAAACGACAGATGATCGTAGATGAATCGGGCGTAGAATATTCCGATAACGGAGAACGTGCCATCTTCTTTGCGCGCGGCGTTTTAGAGACTGTCAAGAAACTTCGCTGGGCTCCTGACGTCATTCAATGCCAAGGATGGATGGCTTCTGTCATACCTCTTTACATCAAAACAGCTTATAAAGACGAGCCGTCTTTTGCTAATACAAAAGTCATCACATCCTTGTTTCACGAGCAATTGAAGACAAATCCAGGTGACAATTTCAAGCATTGTGTCGAGTTCAGAGAGGCAAAAGCTGAACTATTGAAGCCTTATGCCGACAAATTTGACTTCTTTGAATTGGGTAAACTCGCTATAGACTACTCAGACGGAGTGGTTGAAGCCAGCCAAAAAGCAAATGGAGATTTACTCAAATATGCCCAAGAGAAAGGACTTCCTATACTAAATTATCCCGGCGAAGATTTCGGCAAAGCTTATAAAGACTTTTATAATCAGATCTTTCCGGATAAAGATTAATCACCCGTCATTTATCTTTTCACAATGAAACTCCAATTATTAGGAAGCTTAGTTGTTGCTGCACTGGCTTTCAGTTCGTGCGATGACACGACGAATGACATCGGTTCCGGTCTCACGAACAATGTTGATAAGTTAGAGATCACTACTGATACATTTACTGTTTCCACGCGTTCCATCGTGGCAGACTCCGTTCTTGCCCGCAATAGTACAGCCTATTTAGGAAAAATTCGAGACCCAGAGACAGGTGCATATATCACCAACGACTGTATGATTCAGTTCCACGCATTAGAAGATTACACACAAAATTTCCCCATACGAGACAGCGTTGCCAGTAAGCTCAATGGTGAAATCATAGCCGACTCGTGCGATATCCGTCTATTTTATACGAAATTCTACGGAGATTCTTTGGCTGCAATGAAGCTCACGGCATACGAAATGGGTAAGCCGATGGAAGAAGGCGTGAAATATTACTCTAATTTCGACCCATTGAAAGAAGGTTATGTGCGCACCGACGGACTGCAAGCAGACCAAACCTATACATTGACAGATTTAAGCGTAAGCGAGAAAGAAAGACGGTCTAAGAATTACACACCGAGCGTTCGCATCCGACTCGACAAGGAATACATTGACAAAGACGGAACAGTTTATAATAACTACGGAACTTATGTGATGCGCAATTACTATAAAAATCCGGCTAATTTCAAAAACTCTTATAGATTTATACACAACGTTGTACCTGGTTTCTTCCTGAAAAGTCAAAGTGGTTTAGGTTCGATGGCATACGTTACTAACAGCCAATTAAATATATATTTAAGGTATAAGACAAAAATCAAATCGTCGAAAGGTAAGGTAGACAGTCTCGTTACAGTACCGGGAGCCGCATCATTTGTCGGCACAGAGGAAGTATTGCAGAAGACCACAGTGACGAACGACCGCAACACGATTACGAAGTTAGCTGCAGACAATACATGCACATATCTGAAAACCCCGTCGGGAATATTCACTGAGATAACCATTCCGGTAGAAGAGATAATGGCAAAGCATCAGAATGACACCATCAATTCGGCTAAAATCGTGTTGACACGCATCAATAACACCGTGCAAAGCGATTATGCATTGAAAGCACCAGAAACTCTATTGATAATTCCCAAAGACAGTCTCTACTCATTCTTTGAAAACAATCGGATCGCAAATAACAAGAATTCATTCCTCGCGACCTATGACAAAGCAACGAGTTATAATTATAACACTTATACTTTCAACAATATTTCAGGTATGGTTTCGGCAATGTATAAGTCCGGAAAAAAGTCATCCAACTGGAATAAAGCAGTCATTATCCCTGTTTCTACAACCTATGTAACAAGCAAAGATGCATCAGGAAACGATATCAAGATATTGACCCGCGTTGTTCACGATATGTCGATGACAAGCACCAAGTTAGTAGGCGGAAGCCAAAATACCAATTCCCCTGTAACAATCAAGGTCATATATAGCAGGTTTAAATGATGGCAGACAACTTTTTAGAACGTCATCAGCTCGACTACGAGCGTCGGAAAGCAGAATGGCTACGTAAGAAAAAACATCTGCCTGTATTGAAACGCCGCTTAATTTCATCGCAAAGCGATTAATGACAATTGCAATATAATCACAAAATGCACTGACAAATCCCGTTCAGTGCATTTTATTTTATCAAACCTCTATCCCTCCCATTATCCATCAAAAATAACCAATGATACTGCAAAAAGCCGTTAATCGGTGGATAACTAACCATTAATTGTACGCCGTTTAACGGTTAGTTACAAACCGATCAACCTCTAAACGGCGAGCAATTAACCGTCAAACAGCATACGATTGACAGTCCATTGAAATTCCATCCATATCCTCCTGAAAATCAACCATATATAAATACAAAATAATAGGAATGCAAAAGATGCCTATTTTACCGGTTTCCACAACAGATATAACATCTTTCATTTCTTTGATTATAAATGGGTAATACCGGTATCGAGCTCCAGTCCCGGATATTTTCGTGCTAACGCTTCGGCTTTCTCCTGCATTCGGGCAATAAAGTTGCAGTATTCGGTCGACTCGGGATTAAAAGGTCGGTGGGCAAATGCTTCCTTAACAGGGCGCCATTCTTCAAGAAACTGTTTGGTGGTGGAACTGAAAAACATCTCGGCAAATCGTTGCCAAATGTATTCTACTGCCTGATCCGTAGGATGAAGCATATCTTCACGATAGAAACGATAGTCTCGGAGCTCGTCATTAATGAGCTCATAAGCAGGGAAGTAGGTCACTGTTTCGGGATAAATCTGCACTAAGCGATCAGCTGCCAACAACAAAGTTGCTTTGGAAAGTTGACTTCCGTGATAACCGTATTTTGCATAACGAATAGGACTCACGGTAACGATGATCCGCACATTCGGGTTTCGTCGGCGTAAGATCTTTACGGATTCGGATAGACTTTCAGCGCATTCCTCAACAGCAAGTTGTCTCTCACAGAACAAATTTGGGGGCCTTCTCTGACAATTGTCGACCACTTTACCCGTCTCTTTCAACACATATACACGATTGGTTCCTAACGTAAAGACGGCCACGCGAGGCACAAACGATGTACGAACAACAGTATGCAGAATACTGACGGGATTGTACATTACACCGAAAGGATTGACTTCGACACGGAATTTATCTGCAATAAACCGGCGCCCGATACTGTCGGCAAAACACGATCCAACAAAAAGCATCTGCTCGCAAGGCATAATCTCGAACGCCGGTTTCTCGATATCGACTATCGTTCTGAATTTCATCGCTGTTTAATTTACAGATTTCTTCTCGACATATCGATTACAAGCTTAATACCACACCTAATCCTAAACTCAGATGATGCATAGAAGTACGATGCTTGAAAGTATCGGTAACATAACGTCCAATGCCTTGTGTATCAGTCTCCCACCGATTATTGAGTTCGTAAACGTATTTCGGATTGGCATAATCATAGTCCATACTCAGCATAAGAGCCATTCCTCCTTTATAAGCCCACGTAAGAGATAATCCCGTTTCGTAAACTATCGCCCGATTGGCTTTAATTGAGAGAAAGTTATTATTGTGCATATTCCTCCCATCTCCCCAACTTTTCATCGTATTGAGAAATTCCTCCTTATCCTCGGGAGAAGCAAAATAACGTTTATCTGACGGATCCAAACTTTGAATAAAGCTTCTCATCGCCGGTACATCAACATCTAAAAGTGCATCAACATTATAGGCTGTGGTCAGCCGTCGACCAATAAGCAATTTGGTTCCGAATCGTAATCTGTTGTTGAACGGATACGAAAAATAAGCTCCCCCGCTGTAATCAAACATGCCGATATGATTGGATTCAACACCGACAAAGCGGGCAAACCTTTGATCACCGATACTTCCGGGATTGTTTTTATTCAAATTATAGCGGAAGCCTTTCGTCAAATCTACTGTAGCTGTGAGGGGAATGACCGTGGCACGCAGGCTTCCGCCGATACCGAAATAGCGATTCAGGAAATAAGCTCCTTCTGCTTTCACCGACGAACTGGTACCCAAACGGAGTCGCAATCCCAACGGATGGCTCACGCCCCGGGGATCATCTGTCTCGTAAGGATGCATATTCTCGTCATAGTTATCATATACTTCGGCCATATTCAGATGACGCGGACCTGTGCCGATCTGCACCCCAAGACTCAGAAAAGAATGATGTTTCGACAAATCAGGATTCATATTCGTACGCCAAGTACGTTGTATTCCCTTATCTTTAAAAAGTAAATCACCGAGAAAATACCCCACATTGGTCGAAACGATACCCACACCTGCACCTACAAGCACATCGTTAGCCCAATGGCGATTATTCAAAATACGGCATACCCCCGTAACAGTTGCTACCGAATAACCGGCAATACTGTACCAAGGGCTACGGGTCAAACCATATTCACGATGTAAAATGGTGGCACAGACAAATGAAGTGGCCGTATGTCCAGACGGAAAAGAGTTGCGTGAAGTACCGTCAGGACGCAACTCACGAGTTGAATGCTTGATACTATTCACCAACAGAGCCATCGTCCCGAACGATAGAACATTACTCACAGCCATCCGTTTCCACGAGCTACGGCCCTCGACACCGCACGCCTTCAATGCCCAAGCCGCAAGAAAAGGTGTGTATTGAGTATAATTATCCCACGTTGTATGGAAGTTAGGTTTGAAATAATGGCGCAATTCTCTGAAATCTTCTTTCTGAGATCTGACAGCAAACCCGGAAGCAACAAGACCAAGACCAACATACGGAATATTGTCCGAGAATGCCTTTTTCAACAGCGACTGTCTCACAATCGGCGTATCTACTGACAGAGCTGATGCTAAGGAATCCGCACGCCAAGCACAGCAGAGACAAGGAGACAGAAGAAAAATAAGAAATAAAACCAATAAATTTCTCGCCATATTATATCGAATTATATTGCTAAATGATTTATTAAAAAACGACACGAATCTGAATTTATTGTCGAAATATTATTCCTTTAAGGATTATTCGACACCTTTGTCGCCGTTATACAAAATCAAATAACATATAACTGCATAAAATACTTGCAAAGAGACTTCAAAATCCCCACACCTTTTAACGCTTTATAAAAGTATCTCTAATCATCAATTAACATAGGCTTACGACTTACTGTAAGACAAGTTTAGGATAAACATTTTCTTAGCTAAGACATCGCCCAACTTACCCCACGAGTGATATACAAAGACACTCCACTCGTGGTATACAGAGATACCCCACTCGTGGGGTGAAAGGCATTGTCGATAATATCTGTTACACCCTTTCGGAATTCACTCTCAGAATACAAACTTATCCCGAACTCGCGTTATAGTAGATAGATTTGCATCATTATTAATGACAATCTTTCAAACGGGAACAAAGAAATCGGTTACTCATAAAATAATACATATTGATCATATTGAGCTACTCATCATTACTTACTCCCAATCATCCCAACATAAACCGTATTTGGCATTCACTTCGTG